>DUIO01000188.1 GCA_013330315.1 Methanosarcina sp.
CCCGCCTGAAAAAATGCCGTCACGGTTGTCGGCTAAAGGTATTGAAATAAACAACTGCGAGCTGGATATCGAATCTGCTGACGGAGAAGTAAGGCATTTATTGGGCAATGCAAGACCATTACGCGATGAGCAGGGAAACCCGTACGGATCCATTTCCGCATTCATAGACATTACAGAGCGAAAAAAAGCAGGAGAAGCTATCAGGCTGTCAAATATTTATAACCGGAGCCTGATTGAAGCAAGTCTTGACCCTCTGATAACTATTGGACTTGATGGTAAGATCACTGATGTAAATAAAGCTACGGAACTGGTCACTGGATATTCGAGAAAAGAGATGATTGGGACTGATTTTTCAGATTACTTCACTGAGCCTGAAAAAGCCCGTAAAGGTTACCAGCAGGTATTTATGCATGGGGAGGTCCGGGATTATCCTCTGGAGATCAGACACAGGGATGGGCATATAACTCCGGTTTTATACAATGCTTCGGTTTTTAGAAATGAAAACAGCGAGATCATTGGGGTCTTTGCTGCTGCACGTGATGTTACTGAACGCAAACGGCATGAAAAGAATCTTGCCTTTTTAGCTGAAATTGACGAGGATTTTGCCCGCCTTTCGTCAGTAGATGAGATAATGCAGACTATAGGGGAAAAGGTAGGGAAGTATCTGAAAGTGAAGACTGTCAACTTTTGCGAAGTAGATGAGTCTGAAGGTACTCTAACCGTCAATTTCGGCTGGCAGGATACGGTCACTCCCAGTCTGCTGCATCAGACTTTCCGTATATCTGATTACCTTACCGAGGAGTTTAGCCAAGCTAGCCGTGCAGGAGAGACCGTTATCATTCGTAACACGCAGACAGACCCGCGAACCAATGCCAGCGTTTACGCTTCACTCAAGATCTGTTCGGTAATGATTGTCCCGTTTCACGTAAGAGGCAAGTGGAAGGCTTTTCTTTCCGTAACAGACATTCGCCCACGCGACTGGCTACAGGACGAAATAGAACTATTCCAGGAACTTTCCAATAGAATCTTTCCACGTATCGAACGGACCAGAGCTAAAGAAGCACTTCGGAAGAGTGAGGAACGTTTTCGCGCTCTTGTTACGGCCAGTTCGGAAGTGGTATATCGTGTGAGCCCTGACTGGAAAGAAATGCGCCATCTTTATGGTCGGGGCTTCCTTGCAAATACGGAAAGCCCAAGCAGCAACTGGCTTCAGGAATATGTTCCTCTGGAAGACCAGCAGCATGTGATGGCTGTTATCAATGAAGCCATTCGTACAAAGAGTACTTACGAACTTGAACATCGGGTCTGGCTGGCAGATGGAAGCCTGGGGTGGATCTTTTCACGCGCGGTTCCTATTCTGGATGCGAATGGTGAAATAGTTGAATGGTTTGGTGCCGCTAACGACATTACTGAGCGCAAGCGAGTGGAAGAGGAACTTCGTGAAAGTGAAGAACGGTTGCGCCTCCTGAGCAACAACCTTCCAGACAGCGCAGTATATCAGTATGTCTTTGAGACTGACGGGAGTGCACGTTTTGTGTATTTCAGTGCAGGCATTGAACGACTTAATAGTATCAAAGTNNACGGGCAGAGGAAGTGCTGTATGAGAATGAATTACGTAGTAAGGTTACCGAAGCAGTTATAGCCGAAAGGCAGCGGTTCTTTGATGTACTGGAGACACTGCCAGTAATGATAGCCCTTTTAACACCTGACCACCAGATTACCTTTGCAAACCGCTATTTCCGTGAGAAGTTTGGAGAGTCAGGTGGCAGTCATTGCTTTGAATATTGTTTCGGACGCACCAGGCCGTGCGACCTCTGCGAAGCATATAAAGTGCTTGAAACCGGAAAGCCCCACCACTGGGAAACTACCACTTCGGAAGGGAGTGTGATTGATGTTTATAACTTTCCGTTTACTGATGTTGACGGCTCACCCCTGATTCTTGAAATGGATGTTGATATTACCGAAAGGAAAGCGGCAGAAGAAAAACTTCGGGATAGTGAGGAAAAGTACCGAAACATCGTTGAGACTGCAAATGAGGTAATACTCATAACTGACAGCAAAGCTGTAATCAATTATGTTAACCCGAAAATAACGGATATGCTTGGATACCCTCCGGAAGAAGTTATTGGCAGACCAATATGGGGTTTCATCAGCGAAGAATGCAGACCTGTTGTCAGACGGAACCTGGAAAAGAAGGAGAGAGGAATAAGTGAGAGCTACGAATTGAAATTGATTCGTAAAGACGGGTCTCCTATATGGACATTTCTGAATGCCAAACCCCTTTTTGATAAGGAAGGCAAGTATGCAGGCGCTATGAGTATGTTAACCGACATTACCAAGCGAAAAGANNACTGCCCGTAAAAAGGAAATCCACCACCGTATTAAGAACAACCTTCAGGTAATTTCTTCCCTGCTGGATCTTCAGGCTGAACAGTTCAGGTACCGGAAGGACATTAAGGACTGGGAAGTTCTCAAAGCCTTCAGAGAAAGCCAGGACAGAGTGATATCTATGGCTCTAATACATGAAGAACTCTATAAAGGGGGTGGGTTTGAAACACTAAACTTTTCTCCATACATTAAGGAACTTACTGAAAGTCTCTTATTAACATACAGACTTGGGAATACCAATATCAGCTTAAACATGGATCTAGAAGAAGACCTTCTATTTGATATGGATACTGCAGTCCCGTTAGGGATGATTATCAATGAGCTTGTCTCCAATTCCCTCAAACACGCATTTATTGGAAGAACCAAAGGAGAAATCCGGGTCAAGCTCAGTCTCAATGAAAATAAAGAGTGTATTAAAGGCATAACCGAAAACCGTAAGAGCAACAGCTTCACTTTGACTGTCTCGGATGATGGCATAGGCATTCCCGAAAACTTAGATATTGAAAATCTAGATAGTCTTGGATTCCAGCTTGTGACTTCTCTTGTAGACCAGTTAGATGGGGAATTTGAATTAAAAAGAGATAACGGTACAGAGTTCACTATGAGATTTGCATTAACGGAAAAAGATAACCTATCTCAGGTCGATTTAGAATTACAGGAAAAAATGAATAAAAGAGCTTGAAATTGATGAAACAATCTTAAAAAAGATTAATTAAAAGCGCGAATTCTGACTTCTTACGCCTTTACCGTCAACTTATCTTATACTCTTTTTCTTCATATGGCAATGTAAGTTCTCCATTACCAAACTGAAGTTTCTCTTTTTACTAAAGCTCACAGAGAGCTTGCCATTTTGGAACCTTAAACAATTGGAACAATATTTTGATCCTTAAATAATTATTAAATATAAATTATATATTTTTATTATAGAAATACCGATGGGGATAAAGTTGCTTAAATCAGGATATAAGATCGCACCTGAACAGTTTCCTTCTTCCGAATTACTTCAACAGGTACTTCCAAATTACTTCAACAGTTAATAACTGCTGAAAAGGCGGGTTTGATAGTATTGATGCCAGTGATCATTTTCATCCCTCGAGTGAAGAAGTGCTCAGGCTGCTGCGACAGTATCTTCACTTGCCGGGAAAGAATCTATCTTTCTATTGGGACTTTCTGTTGGGGCCGGGGAGGCTTTAAATGAATACTCCATAACCTTAAAATGGCCGGGCGTATGACAGGAGTCAGGTCTGCATGGTAGAGGCAACAGGACTCACCCGTAAACTCTGGACCGTGGAAACAGTCAGTTTTGATGGGTGTTACTATCGAACAAAAAAAGCCAAATTATACACTCTGCTAAAAAAATGAGATCGCGATTTATATTTTTCTCTCTTGTGCCTGAGAGTGCATATGTTGCAGGCTATTACGGAGATGGCTTTTTAACTGTAGGATGGAGATAAGGCCTGAAGAAATGTAAGCAGACCCTTTCCCAGTTTGAAAAAGGAGTCATGAACGCTGGAAGATATATTGAGATAATGCCTGAGGCAATAGAAGTCTCGGAATCCCCTAATTTATTTCTTTTATTGAACAGTGCGGCTATTGGGCACAGGTTTAAAGACCTTAAGGAAGCAGGGTTCAATATAAAGAAGAAATCATGAAGAGATTTCAGCTCTCAGCCCGGACGTCCATGCAGACTGGGCAGTGTATATTTTTTTTAATGGGAATTTTTATGATCTCGGCAAAAGCCAGGTCGTAAATAATTCTCTCACCAATCGCCGGATCTCCCAGCTGCGTCAGGTTCAGGATGGCGGTTGCTGCCATGGCTGTTCCAATAAGGCCAGTAGTCACTCCCATAACAGGCGTGACATCTAGCTCGGGAAAGTTTTCGCCCAGTGTACATGCCAGACAGGCACTTTTGCCAGGAATTGCCGTAAATATTTCACCGCTGAAGTCCTGTGCGAAGCCGTGAGTTGCAGGAATTCCCAGCTTCATGCAAACTCGATTGACTGCCAGACGGTCAGTATTTCTATCAAAGCAGTCAAGGACGAACTGACAATCTTTCAGCAGGGTAAACATATCACTTTCTGCAAGATCTCTGGTCACAATCTTAACCTTTAAGTCGGGATTCAGAGACAGCAGGCGTTTACCGGCTGCCTCTGCCTTGGAAATGCCCAGGTCTTTTACGCAAAATAGTATCTGGCGGTTAAGGTTGCTGATTTCCACAACATCTCTGTCGACCAGGATAAGGCTCCCTACGCCGGCAGCTGCCAAGTAAAGGGCAGCAGGGCCGCCTATGCCACCAAGGCCCAGAACAGCCACCTTGCTTTCTGAAAGATTAAGCTGCCCCTCATCCCCGAAACCTGGTATTAAGACCTGCCGTGACCATCTATCCTGGTTCATGCAGCCCCTCCCATCACACCAAAGGAGATAGTGTCTCCTTCTTTTATGGAGGTCTCAAGCCCATGGGGAAATTTCCGGGAATTATTCAGGTCAAGTGCATTAAGGCAGATATTCGCATACTCCTTGTCGCTATAAAGGGGCCGAATAAAGCAGAGTTGTGAGAACTTATAGCCATATCTCCCGGACAGGATATCTATTATGTTCTTAACCCTCTGTCCTTCTGTTACATCGAGGGTTTCGTATAGCTTCCTGGTCACCGTAGAGAAAAAGCCATAATAGCGGACAATCACCTGCATTTTTTCCTTACCTCACGAGTTCAGGCTGAGTCTAGTCCATGCTGAGTTCAATTGTTTTGCAGCTCTTCAGCCATCTGAACTTCCATCCTGATTTTTCTATTGTATTCTTCCCGACAGGGCTCAAGATCACTGGCAACATCTTCCAGACCATACTCCATCAGGACTTCCGGAAGAGGAAAACCTGTCTTTCTATCCCAGCCGCGCACATCATAATAGAGCGGGATCAGCTCCTCTTCCGGGAAGACCGTACCTTTATTCGGGCCGTCAGGCATAGGTTCCTGTGTGAACCTCTTTGGACAGCAGTCTTCCATACGTCCTACTAGAAGCCGGTTCCAGTAGGCTCTTTCAAGGTGTACTATCCTTCCCCCGATCCTGAGAAGGTCATCGGCAGAAATATTCATGCCCGTAGCCGCAGATAATAACCGCACCATGTCCTCGGGCTGAACAGCAAAAGACCAGTTGTGTGTGAAGGTGCACTGTGTAAGGCTGTCACCTACTGCCTTGAGATCTTCAGAGTATTTTTCCATTTCTGGCTTTTTAATCGGGGATAAACGGTCCTCCGCTTCTCCCGTTCCCAGGATTTTCTCTACAAGACCTGGATAAAAACTACCCGTTAATTCCAGACACGGCAGTCCCTGAAGATGGTCACCGCCCCTGCGGCCGGTGGCAAACCCTATTCCAAAGGCAAAGCCAAGCCCACGAGGGTCGTCCTGGGACATGTCATGGCCTTTTACAGAGATTGAAAAATCTTTACCTCTGTTCATAAGCTCTGCTGCCCGACTGGACCCCTCAGCCAGGATATCACCAAAACCTTCTCGGAAGGCAATCATTCTGATCAGCCGGTCGATTAAGGTCTGATCTCCCCAATCAAGGATAAGACCGTTTGTGTCTTCCCGGGTCAGCAGGCCTTTCTCCCAGCATTCCATTGCCCAGGCAATAGCTCCACCGCAGGAACATGAGTCCAGACCCAGTTCATTGACCAGCTTGCTGTTATGCACTACTTTGTCCATGTCAAGAAGGCCTATACGCGGTCCTATTGCTGTCAATGTCTCGTACTCCGGTCCTCCGGTAATTTCACCTGCATACTTGCCTTCCTTTATTTTGCTGAACCTGCCGCATGATATGGAGCAGGCAAAGCAACCTTCCCTATGGGAAAGGAAATTATCCCTGTGGTTCTCACCGCTGAGCTTATCGGCATCCGGATGAAAGCCTTTCTGGAAATTATGCCAGCAGAACCAGCCCTGCTCGTAATTAGCAGGCATTGTCAGTAACCAGGTGCCCTGGTCATAGAGCATTTGGACCATCAAATCTCGCTTCAGCTTCTCGCGAATGTCAGCGCAAACCTGGTAAAACTCTTCAGGGCGGGAAACTGTCACAGACCTGGTACCGCGAACCGCTACAGCCTTCAAATTCTTGGAACCCATTACAGCGCCGATTCCTGCCCTTGCAGCCGCTCTGTAAACGTCATTCAGGATGCAAGCATATCTGACCAGGTTCTCTCCTGCCGGACCGATTAGAGCGATGTGGATCTCCTTTGATCCCAGTTCCTCTTTAATAATCGCGTCTGCCTCCGGGACGGTCTTACCCCAGAGGTGCCCGGCATCCCTGATTTCCACAGCCTCATCATCTATCCAGAGGTATACAGGTCTGGTTGCTTNNCCCGGTATAAAAGTTCGGAGTTGAAACCACGGCCTCCAAGCCATTTTTCCCTATAAGATTTCTCAATCTCCTCAACCTTAACCGAGCCCTTACTCAGATCTACTCGCAGCCTCCTGCCCGTCCAACCATCGACCATCTTTATCCCTCCTGGACGGCCAGAACCACTCTATCCGCGGTTTCACGGCGCCTTTTCATGAGAAATTCGTCCAAACTTCGGAAAGTAAGGGCTCCAGAGGGACAGAATCGGGCGCANNCTCTACAGAAACCGCTCCGGTACTCTCGTTAAATCTTATAGCCCCCTGCTTACAGGCTGCCAAACACAGTGGCTTATTGCACTGGGAACACACCGACGGAAAGTTCCTCCCCAGAGCCTCGTACTTTATTATCCTTATGCGTGACAGCACCGAACTGCACTCACCTTCATGATATAAGGAGCAAGCCATCTCACATGTCCTGCATCCTGTACATCGGGAGGGATCTGTCAGTAATGACTTTAAATTCATACCATTCACCAATTCTGCTTCATAATGATCTAATATATACTTTGTATTACTTGTCTGTACATTTTATATAACTTTTTGCAAATTAACGGGAACAACACAAAAACGGAAAATATCGACCGAACTGAAGTGTTTGCAGGTTCACTTTTCGAGCTATATTTCTGTAAAAAAAGTTATGAGAAAAGAAGAGGAAGTTGCAAGAAGGCTTTTTTCCTGAAAGTACCAACGTAAAAACAAAGTTTGCTCAGTATCATGCATTTGGGGAAAAGAAAGCAAGGCTTGAGATAGCAAAGAAGTTTATCGAAGCTAAATTTTACAAGTCTAAGGCTGTTCTTGATTTCCTGAGCCAGAGGTATCCTGAAATCAAATTTGATGCATTGGATGAACTTACAAAACTAAAAGAAGAGAATAGTAAGCTGAAGAAAAGACCCAAATCTCCAAAGGTTGCCAGCAAAAAGCCAATAGAAATGACAGTATCAGCAAAATAACTCTTTTCTTCTAAACCTGCATGTTTTGTGTACACAAAACCGTTCTTTTTTCTTAAAATTCAATCAAAACCGATGTGCAACGAAGCAAAAAGAATTGTCAAGTCCAATTATACATTTATATCTTCTTTTAAATCTATATATGAAATTTCAAGCCTGAGAATATTTTAAAGCCATTTTTTTAAATTTATTGAAAAAACTCATAAAAATGGTAATATTCAGAGTCCCTTTCTCCATCCACAGTTAACTGAATATACATCATGGGTTAGGCTATAGGTAACCAGATATATACAAGAGGTTGATGTCAGGAGAAAAGTGCTTCTGACACAATTTGAGGCTAAAAGAGGGAAAATTTTATTTCGGCACGTATAGCGGTCATACCACAAATGAGCACTTTAAACATACCCCCAAAGTTCTCTGGATATTGGAAGGCAAGGTTCTAGAGAGTTATTAAGCAGGATATGTAAAACGATTTAAAAATGGCGCAATTTAAAATGGCACACCCTAAAAACGGTACAATCTAAAAACGGATCAATTCAAAAATGGCAAGAATTCATTTAGCCTAAAAGATGTCCTAAAATATACCTGAAAAANNAATTTTAATGAAAGAATAATTTTGACAGGCCTCAAAAGAAATAAAATGAGGTTGTAAATGAACCTGAATCCTCAAATACTCTGATAAAATTGTTTTGAGAATTCGAAAAATTATTTCAGGAATTTTTCCATTGCTCTCGCTGTGGAAATAAGATGTTCATCTATGTACAATGCTGTGGGAAGAAGTACGTAAAATTCGAATATAAAGTTTTTGTTTTATGAGAGTGTGGGAGAAGTACTTGTTTATATAAAGGAATATTGTTTTATAAATAGGGGAATACTGATTTATGTACAAGCATGTCCCGGTCTTTTTGATTAAATTCAAAACATATAACCGAATTTCACAGTTTATACTTTTAAAATATACTATTTATTTTAAAGGAGCCTATCCCAAAACCAATTTTGATCCCCCAAATTCAGAAGAGTTTCAGAACTATTTTCTGACCAGTAGCTCGGTTAATTATTTCAAAACCGAAATCTAAAGGAATAGTTTTTGAGTTTTAGGATCAGCTCATCAATAAAAGTTCCAGAACCATATTCCGCAAAAAAAAGACAGACATAAGTCTGTCTTGAAGGGGTAGTTTACCTGAATTAACCTATGAAAAGGAAGTTTTCAAATTGCCACGGATCGGGGTTATGCTTCACGGCTGGACTTTCTTTGAAAAATATTTTGCGGTTCTTGAGAGGTGTCCAGTCTGATGGCGTGGAAATTAATTTTCCAAGATACGGTCTGGCAATATTCAGGACAAAGTCATGAGGCAGGTCTTCAGGTGTTTTTATGCCTGCTCGCGGGTTTTCAAGCATCCAGAGTATGGAAGCAACAATGCCTGCAGCTACCTGAACAGTAGTAGCATTCTGGCCCGGAGCAAGTGACCTTGCTTCTTCAATGCTTAATGCACTCCCGGTCCACCAGGAATTATATGAATGGCCCATCAGGAGTGCTCCCATTATATCTTCGCCAGATACGATTTCATTTGTCATGATCCTGAGCCTGGGTTGAAGCTCATAATTCCTGCCACGCAATTCGCAAAGAGAGGAAAGGGTATCATGAGAGGGCATGTAAGCATAATGTACTGTGGGGCGATATACCGCTTTTTCACCTTCCCAGACAGTTAGCAGTTTTGAAAGGCCATATGATTCCCCATGACGGATAGCCATACCTACAATTTCTTCATCCGGTATCCACGATCTGACCCATTTATTCATGCCCATCTGGGGTAAGAGAATTACATTTTTCGGTCCGTAAGGAGGTACATGCGCCTGAGGCGGTAATTTGTTCTCGTGCGTTCCCCAGGCTATTTCAACAGGAGCCGTCCCTTCTTCTCTTAATCCTTCGATGCTCCATGTTCCTACAAATTCATTAACTTCTTTTGGCCGGCTGGCAACCTGAGTATCTCGTTCACTGCAATGGATCACTTTAACTCCCAGTTTCTTAGCCAGGAGGGCAAAATCCCTGTTTTTTGCAAGTAGGGTAATTTCCTGCTCCTCTTCAGGAGATACTTTTTTGTCATCGCAGATGCGAGCGGCAATATCCAGCAAGCCCTGCTTTACAAAGTGAGTTATCAGGCCAGGATTTGCGCCATGGTCAACAACAGCAGTTGGTGCATCTTTCCAGTCACGGGAAAGTTCAAGCAGTCTCATCTGCCGTAAATAAAGAGATTTTTCCAATAGACTTTGAGTCAAAAATCCTTCAGCAGGGTCCCATACTTCAACAGAAGTGTTAACGTACAATACATTATGATCATGACACCACTTAATGATGGCATTGGCATCGATGTTCCATGAAAGGTCAATAATCAGGCCTTCATCTTCCATATATTGTGACAGGGCCTGATCCAAATTTTCGGGAATAATTTTTTCACAGACAAATCTTAATCCCTGATTGGTATATTTT
>DUIO01000248.1 GCA_013330315.1 Methanosarcina sp.
CTGATAATTAATGAAGTAAGTACACGATAAGCTAAACTTTTTCTTTGCTGTTCAATTGTTTGCAGCCCCTCAGAATATTGAAATAATTTAAACCTTATTTTTAAAGAACTTACCAGGCCTTGCCAAAATTTCCAATGATTTCTCAACATTTCTTATTTAATTTTTTTATAACATTTGTTAATATATAACTTGAAGATTATACCGTTATGTTCAAGTATACATTTCTAACTATAATCTATTTTATGGAGAAGAGTATGAGAAAAGCGTTTTTAATTTTGATAGTTCTGTTAAGCGTTTTCCTTGCAATAGGATGTACAGGTACCGAACAGCAGCCAAATACTACAACGGCTACGGAACCGAACACTACAACAACCGCAGAACCAGACACATCAAAGCTAATAGTTTCTACTACAACCAGTTTGGAAGATACAGGGCTTTTAGAAGAGATAGAAGTAGCATTTGAAGATAAATATCCTGGAGTAGATGTACGGGTTATATCCGGAGGTACAGGTATAGCCATACAATACGGTGAAAGAGGAGATGCTGATGTTCTTCTTACCCATGATAAAAGCCGAGAAGAGGAATTTGTAAATAATGGACTCGGTACGAACCGTACGGAGATAGCATATAATTATTTCTGGATTGTGGGACCTGAAGACGACCCTGCAGGAATAACCGGCCTTAATGCTACAGAAGCATTTAGTAAGATAATGGAAGAAGGCCAGAATAATTCCGATCAGGTTAAGTTTGCATCTCGTGGAGATGATTCAGGTACACATGCAAGGGAGAAGAAAATCTGGGAAAGTACTGGAGTAAGTTATGGTGAGGTCAATAGTTCGGGTGAATGGTATATTGAAAGTGGTAGAGGTATGGGAGAAACTCTTTTACTTGCCAATGAACAGGACGCTTATACTATAACTGATTCCGGAACGTTCCTCGCATACACGAACGACGGAAGAATCCAGATCGCACCAATCGTAACAACCGGTGATGAACTGCTTAATGTCTATGCAGCTATGCCTGTGAATCCTGAAAGGCATTCAAATGTCAACTATGAAGGAGCTCAAAATTTTGTAGACTTCCTTGTTTCCCCTGAAGGGCAGGAAATAATCGAAAACTATGGTACAGAACAATATGGACAACCACTTTTCACGCCAATATCCGAAGGTTTGCCATCCTGATGATGGATTAAACCTTTTATTAATTTTTAACCAAGAACTCGAAAAAACTGAAATAGCTGCATAAACTATAAGATCACTAAATTACAAGGTGTATCAAGTTCAGGTTTACAAGATGTATCAAGTTCAGGTGGTCGTTTGAATGAAATTATCCAGGCAGTTTTTCAGGCAATAGAACTGATAGTAGAACTTGATCCAAAACTGATTCAAATAACGAAATTAAGTCTTTATATTTCGTTAACTGCAACATTGATAGGTTCTTTGATAGCAATCCCTATCGGTGGAATTATTTACTACTATGAATTTCGAGGAAAACGAACTCTAGTAAATCTTATTCAAACCCTTTACAGCGTCCCCACGGTTATAGTAGGACTTTTTCTTTTTCTGCTAATATCCCAGCAGGGCCCTTTAGGATTTTTAAGGCTTCTTTTTACTCCTACTGGGATGATAATAGGCCAGATATTACTGATACTGCCTCTTCTTATTGGACTTACAATCACTTCTCTTGTTGGGGTCAGCACCCAGATAAGAGAATTAGCAATATCTCTCGGGGCCAGCACATATCAAACAATAATTACCATCATAAAGGAAGCCCGTTATGCTATAATGGGTACTGTAATACTTGGTTTCGGAAGAGCTATATCAGAAGTAGGAGTTGCCATACTTATCGGGGGCAATATCAGAGGTTTTACAAGAACTTTTACCACTGCAATATCTCTTGAAACGTCCAGAGGCAATCTGGTATTATCAATAGCATTAGGATTTATACTCCTTTCTCTTTCTCTGATAGTCAATTTGTTATTGAACTATTTGCAGGGTAAAGACTAATTCAACAACAGTCGGTTCAGGTTTAATAATGCACATCATAGAATTAGACGAAATTTACAAAAATTACGGAAAACTTCAGGTTCTCAAGAATATTAACCTGCAAATAGAAAAGGGGACCAGCACTGCTCTTGTAGGACCAACCGGGTCTGGAAAAACTATTATGCTCAGACTAATTGATTTATTGGAGAAGCCTTCCTCCGGGACTATATATTTTGAAGGCACAGATGCTAATGGGTCCAATAATACTCGCCTGGATATAAGAAGGCAAATAGGAATGGTTTTTCAAAAGCCGCTTGCTTTTAAAGCCAGCGTTTATGACAATATTGCCTATGGTTTGAAAATCAGGGGACAAAAAGAAAATATGGACAGGAAGATCAAAGAACTTCTTGAATTGATTGATCTTCCAGGGTACGAGAATAGAAATGCGCTCAAATTATCAGGTGGAGAAACTCAAAGGCTTGCACTTGCACGGGCAATGATCACGGACCCGAAGTTACTATTACTTGATGAACCGACTGCAAACCTTGACCCTATTTCTAAAAAGAAGCTGGAAGAACTTATCCTGAAAATTAACCGTGAGTCTGAAACGACAATTATAATGACCACTCATGACCTTTTACAGGGCCAAAAGCTTGCGGATAGAATGGTTATACTCTATAACGGCCAGGTCCTGCAATCCGGAACGCCTAACCAGATATTTCGGACACCAAAAAACAGATTTGTGGCTGATTTTATTGGTATTGAAAATATAATGTGTGGTACAATTGAGAATAGTTCAAATGGTCTGGTTAAAATCAAAACAGATTTAATAACTGTGTTTGCCGTAACGGAAAAAGAAGGTAAAGTCCATTTTGCTATACGCCCTGATGAGATAACAATATCCAGAGAAAAAGTGCAGACCAGCGCCAGAAATACAATTCAGGGTAATGTTAATGAAATCATTGATACCGGATCACTTATAAAGCTATTAGTAGACGCTGGTGAAATATTCACTGTTTTTATAACTCGCGAATCTCTCAGTGAACTCAATATTTCTACAGGAACCAGTATATGGTTATATTTTAAAGCATCTGCTGTCCATGTATTTTAAATAATAAACAGTTAATTTAATTCAGTTAATTTAATTTTTTGGGAATCTTCTTTCTTTGCCAGAACTGAACTCCCACTGGCTATTTTGTGTTCGCTCAAATGGTGACAAATGGTGACAGCATCTCTTAAATGACCTTCTCTTTAAGAAGGATCTTCAGTCTCCATTTTCCAGAGAATATATCAGCTCCCCAGGCTCTCGTTTTTGATTCCGGTGCCTCTGGCATTTGTCTGGCGAATCAATTGCCTGGAATCCTGAAAATAAGATTGTGTTTCCAACGATTCCAGCCCGGTAGTAAAGAATGCTCTCCGGAAGTCAAGGTAATAGTCACTATACTGTCCCCTTGTATGGGTGTCATTAAATACTGCCTGCCGGGAATGGGAATAAGAGTCACTAATCCACTGCCCCGTCTGCTTGCTAAAATCCTGGTCTCTGATGCCGGACCAGACCATGACCTCACCCGTATAATTCGATCGGTTCAGGCTAAAGTATGGCGTGGAGATTTCCCCGTTTTCATTTGCTTTCAAAAAGTCGAAAATTACAATCCGGGCCCATTCATACAACAGGTTTACTTCCTCGGGAGAGGCAGGGTTATAATCAAGCAGGTCCGCACCTGTAAGTTCATATATCCGTACCCTTACTTCCACTTCAGCAGGAATTCCGATAATAGAGCTGACGAAAGGAAAGTTGTTAGGTGGAAGGATCCATTTTTTAAAGTATAGATATTTGTTTTTGAATGTAGCCCCTTCAACCTGGCTTTCAGCAACTCTTATCTGTGAATCCATATCACCCTGCAAGCCAAGTTTGAACATCATAAATGCCAGAGAAGGCCTGGGTTCATTTCGGGACAGAGCAAAATAGACGTTTGCAGCTTCAGGATTTGATTCGTATAAATTACTGGCAAAAGTAACATTATGCTGCCGTGCAAGGTCCGGAGCCCCACTGAATTCTATCAATGCGCGGGAAACGTGTGAACCGTATCTGTCCAGATATTGCTGCACCAGAAATCCGCCGCCTGACCCTCCGTAGAGCATTATTTTGCCCCCCGGAGACAGAAGTCCTTTGCTCTGCATGTCCTGCCGAACAGCCTCGATATCCTCAATTTGTTGGGCAGAGCCATATAAATTCACAGCCAGACTATGATTAACTGAGCCATCTTCATTATAGACTTCCGGAAATAGTGTCGGATTTACTCCCCGGTTTCCTATGAGTACGTACGAAAGTCTCCCAAGCTTATTTTCAAAATATTCGAAGTCTTCAGGGGAAGTGACCATTCCCACTGCCTCCTGCTGGTTATCGAATAGCCAGAATATCACGTCTCCGCCTGGTTCGAAATCAGGGCTAAGGATATAAAATGCTGTGAAATTTCCTCTGGAATGGTCATTATGGTCAATGGGCAACTGTAAATAATAGTGATGGCTATCTGGCGGCATTTCAGGATAATAGCTGCCTGCAGGAAGCCGTTCAGTGGGTACAGATGTGAACTCCCTGTACTCATACCACCCGTACAGAAAACCTGCTATCAGAAAGGCAAATGCCAGAAATTTGAGAAGCTTTATATTCCTTCCCCTGCAGACTAACATGAAAAATTTCCTCTAATTTTCTAATTTTCTGGAGAACTTTAACAACAAGACTTGATTAATGTTTCTACCTGAGAAATGTCGTGAATTTTTAGCTCTTCTATTCTATTTCTGCATGTTTCGAACATTAACTTCTTTTGAGACCCTTTTTTCAGGGCAAAGATAAGGTTAAACAGCCGGGTACAATCCCGGATATGAATGACTGAAGATTTTGGGTAAAATATTCCGAATCAGGTAAAATGCTCTATATGCCAATGCGTTTATTTCCCGGAAACAACCGGTTTTTTGTGAAAATCTTTTAAAATATTTTAATAATTATTTTTCTGAAAATAATGCTCTTTTCTGAAAAATGCTCTTTTCTGAAAATAATGTCTTTCTAAAAACAATGTCTTTTAAAAGAAATGTTTTTTCTAAAAGAAATTATCTTCTCTATCGACAATTTTATAAAATACCTGTCTATATATTTTGAGCGCAAAAGCCCTGTCTTCAGTTTTCATGGATATGTTGAGCTTTACATATCTGTAAGCTGTAAAGTTTCGGCTGGCATTTCTTTTTTGTGCCCGCCCGGGAGAGTTCTTTTCCCCTAAAATAAAATCTCGCCCTTAAACCCCCTGAATACACTGCAAATCAATAAGTTTCTGCTAAAAAGTTACCTATAAATACAGTGTATTCTTCAGCGTTATGTTAGAGTTTACATAATGTAATTTCTTCCAAATACGCTGGCTGAATTACATTTACTCTGTAAGCATTCAACATCTTTATCGTTATGTTTAAACAAACATAACGATAAAACCTATGGCGGTGTACACATTGCATAAGAATTCGGATGAAGAAAAACACAACATGGAGGCAATCCTGAAGCATGTAAAGGACCCTGAGCTGCTTTCACAGATTGAAAAGGTCGTCCCCTTTCACGGCTTCCTTACATCAGGGGCATTAATCGGTATCCAGATGCTTAATATCGCAAGACGCGAGCTCGATGTCCGGAATGGGGAGCGCATATACGTGACCTGCGAAACAAAAAACTGCATGCCTGACCCTTTTCAGATCCTTGCCGGAGCTACTATCGGGAATAACGGGCTGAAGATCAACAATCTGGGGAAAATGGCAGTCACTGTAAATAAACAGGCTCCTGAAGGAGTGCAGGGTATGAAGGGCGTCAGGATATACTTTGACCCTGAGAAGACAAAGGACTACCCCAAACTCCATGCCTGGTACCTGAACACTGAAAAGTTCCACCATGAAGAAATCGTGCCCATTCTCCTGGAAGCCGGTGAAAAAGTGTACTCCTGGAAATCCGTGGACCTGGAAGTCCCGGTCAGGGAGAAAAAGCAGGTACAGTGCTGTAAAAGTTGCGGTGAAATGTTCATTCGACACGATAATGAGCTGCTGTGCGGCGGATGCACAGAATAACGTTGAGAGGTAAATAAAATGCAAGATGAGATGCGATTGTCTGTCTTTTCCGAAAAAAAAGACCGGCAGCTGGTCTATAAGCCTGAGAAATGCATTGGCTGCGGGACCTGCGTACAGGCATGCCCCAAAGGCTCCCTTTCTATTGGAGCCGTGGGAGCTGTAGCTAGAGGTTTACTGGATGCTGATTTTCTTGAAATGGCAAAGAGTGAAGAATGCCTTGTCTGCGGGATCTGTGCAAAAGTCTGTCCCACAGGCGCTCTTGAATTGAGGCAGGAAGGAAAACCCCTCACAGATATGTCCTATATCTCAAAGGCAGTGAGACCTACATCAGTAAACGAAAGCTGCGTTCACTGCGGTCTCTGTGAGGATATCTGCCCCCAGGGCTGTATTGAGGTCACCCGGGAAATTTCAGCAGACGGAAAACTGAAACTGGTCGGAAAGACTCATATTGATACCGAGTGCTGTGTCCACTGCGGGTGGTGTGCTGCCGTATGTCCTGTAAATGCTATTTCCGTGGAAAAGCCCTTTGAAGGGCGCTGGGCCAGACCCGAAG
>DUIO01000145.1 GCA_013330315.1 Methanosarcina sp.
CAACCGTTCAGTGCTGGTCCGAGTCCCTTGCATATGACTGTGCCCTGATGAACGTTGCCCTTAACTCAGGCAATGAAAAGGTTCTGAGGGACCTGTTCGCAGCTTCTGACATGTACAGAGATGCTCAGGGCTATGTCCTCGCATATCAGAATGCTTACAGAGTAGGAGAAGCAATTGCCAAGGACGGAAACGACATTTACCTCCGTGCCAAGAATGCAGCTCTGGAGAGCATTAATATCGTAGAAGAGGGAGCTAGAGGCAAACTCGAACTTTCAAGGTTCGAAACAAAAGCCCTTGCAGATGCAAAAGCTGCTTTTGAAGCCCTCACAGATGATGCTGACAAGTTCATGAGCGACAACCTGGACAAATATAAAAAGGAAGTCAAAGTCTTCTTGCCAGAGAACTACGGCCTCTAACCAGGCCATTTTTCTTTTTTAAAATCATATCTTAATGAATTCTCATGAGAATTCATTAAATACTCATGAGTATTTCCCGGAAATATCTTTTCAAATGTAGTTTATTAGTTTTCAGATGTAATTTATTAGTTTTCAGAAGCGTAAGTTTTCAGAGAACGTATAATTTTCAAAGAGCGGTTATTCTCAATTTTATTGAAGTTTCCAGAAAAATAATTTAAGGAAAATTTTTTCGAATGCTGACAATATATCAAAATATCTCCGGAATAAATACCACTTTAAGATAAGAATAGAGATATTACGGTCAATAGAGTATTGTGGTCAAAAAAATATTACGTTCTTCATGATTATTATAACACCTTTTAGAAACTTTAATCCAAAAGTATTTACTCCCCTGAATTGAATTCATAATATAAATTTCCTTAAAATGGAAACTATTTGGTGTCGAGATAGGGGAGAGGGACTAATGGCTATAATAAAAAATAAGACGAACCATATCGTCCGGTTTGTAGCCTATCGGGCAGATGGGACCGAAATGCACCAGAAGGCTACAAAGATTTTGCCGAACCAGAGCCGATATGTAAGCAATACATACACAGGCGGAATTGACTGGTTTATTATTACTGCTTTTCTTCCTGAAAGCAGCATTAAAGACCATGTTGATGTGGACATCCTGCCGGCTGTAAGGGATGGAGACGATGCTCTTGCATTTGCAAAAGTAGGAATCGAAGAAAAACTTATATTTATAGAAGATACCGATAAAAAAGAATTCCGTTTTCACCGCGACGATACGGAACCTGAAGGAGAAATCCACGGCTGGTAAGTTAAGCCGAAAAACTTAAAGAAAGTAAACTTTTTTCAAATTTTTTTAGCGAATTTCTTTTTTGACAAATTCTTTTTTGACGGACCTATTTTCACCAGTTTTTTGATGATTTTTTGATGACTTTTTGATGATTTTTGACCGATTTTAGGACAGGTTTTTAACTATAGTTTATTTAAACATTCCGCTATTTCCACGACTGGGAAAAGGACCTTCCTTTCCATCTGCACATTTGATACAGACACCCTTTCTACGATCCATACACCGGCTACATACAAGTTTCCCGCATAAATGGCAAGTATGAAGTTTAGCCGAGCACCCGCAGATTGAACATAACCCCCCCACTTCCAAAATTTCAGTCTCCTTGAATTCCCAATCTGTTTCAATAATTACTTAATAAAAATAGTTTTGAATTACGGACTTGAATAAAAAGATAGCTACAAGATAGCTCTGGAGCGCTATAAACGTTTCCAGAGGCCAGAATTAGACAATTTCAAGGACAATTTTCCAGCAACACGGGTAAAAAATAATAAAAATTAAAAAATCGCGAAAGGAGAGCGTGAATTCAAAAAAGAGTAAGGAGGAAAGGAACCTCCATACGGATGATATTAATGAACACTTAATGAGCACTTAATAAGCACTTAATAAGCACTTAATAAGCATTACCGCTTTCAGTCCACTATCCCGCCAGTGTTTGCAGAATGGACAGCGCGCTGGTATCTTGCAAGGTAACCTGTAACCTCTTTTTTAGGAGGCGCAAAGGTAGCCCTGCGCTTTTCGAGCTCTTCTTCAGAAACCTTCAGGTTCAGGATCCGTTCAGGAATATTAATTTCTATAAGGTCCCCGTCTTTTACAAGACCTATCGGACCTCCTTCACTGGCTTCGGGAGAAATATGCCCTATGCATGGTCCGCGAGTTCCTCCGGAAAAGCGTCCGTCAGTTATCAAAGCCACGGACTCGAGCAGTCCCATACCTCCGATTGCGGCTGTAGCTGCAAGCATTTCACGCATACCGGGTCCTCCTTTAGGACCTTCATAGCGGATAACGACAATATCTCCGGGCTTAATATCCCCTGCAAGAATGCTCTTCATAGCATCCTCTTCACAGTCATACACTCTTGCAGGGCCCGTGTGGATATGCATTCTCGGGTCAACCGCAGCCTGCTTGACAACCGAACCGTCAGGAGCAAGGCTGCCTTTAAGTACTGCAATTCCCCCTTGGGCATGGATCGGCTTTTCAAGGGTTGCGATAATCTCCCTGTTCAGCTTCGGGTTAACTATTTCGAATTCGTTAAGGTTTTCGCCAATAGTTTTGCCATTGACTGTAAGCTGGTCAAGGTGAAGTTTTGAAGCAAGCCGTTGCATAACTGCTTCGACCCCGCCTGCCCTGTCAAAGTGGAGCATAAAGTTCGGACCTCCGGGCCTGAGAGAGATGAGGTGGGGTGTTGTCCTGCTCAGTTCATCAAATTTTTCAAGAGGCAATTCAAGCCCGAATTCATGGGCAAGAGCAGGAAGGTGCAGAGTAGTGTTTGTGCTTCCTCCGACCGCCATATCGACCATTATAGCGTTTTCAAAGGATTTGGGGGTAACAATCTGCCTTGGAGTTAGGTTTTGTTTTACAAGCTCAACAATACGCTCTCCGGATTCTTTGGCAATCCGGGTCTTTTTTGCATCCACAGCATGAGCAGTCGCACAGCCAGGAAGGCTCAGCCCGAGAGCTTCTGTCATGCATGCCATTGTATTTGCAGTAAACATTCCGGCACAGGACCCTGCTCCGGCACAGGAAAGGTTTTCAAGCCTATTGAGCTCGGACTCTGAAAGTTTGCCTGCCCTATAAGCTCCAACTCCTTCAAAAACTGAAATAAGGTCAGTGTACTTATCGTCCACATATCCCGGAAGCATTGGCCCCCCAGTCACAACAATAGCAGGAATATCAAGCCTGCCTGCTGCCATAAGGTGCCCTGGAACAATTTTGTCACAGGTAGGGATAAGAACCATACCGTCAAACTGGTGGGCTCTCACCATCAGTTCTATTGTATCCTCTATAACCTCCCTGCTCGGAAGAGAATATTTCATTCCTTCATGCCCCATTGCAATCCCGTCACAAACCGCTATGGTATGGAACTCAAAAGGAACCCCTCCAGCGTTCCTGATTCCAGCTTTCACGGCCTCAGCCAGTTTATTCAGGTGAGTATGACCTGGAACTATATCATTCCAGGAATTGACAACTGCAATGAACGGTCTTTTCATTTCCGCATCCGTAACTCCTGTTGCCTTCAGGAGGGAACGGTTAGCGGCACGCTCGGGTCCCTCTTTAATAATGGCGCTTCTCATCGTAAATCTCCTAGTAATCCTTTCTTTGTGATCTTGATATTGAAAATTGTGAGTGTAATTCGTTGGAATGTAATTCGTTGGATTGTAATTCGTTGTAATGTATAGATAGGAAAAAACTTCATAGTATAAACAGGTTGGGGAAGGAAAACTTAAAAGAACCTGTATAAAACACGGAAGACCGTGAAAACTTATAAGAAACCTGATAAAAAGATATTGCGAAGGTAAGTAATCTAAAGAAAAAAGTGAAACTAGAGAGGAAAAACTAAAAAATTTGAAGAATAGTATTGAAAAACTGGANNAAATTGGCATTTATTGTCACAAAAAGGTGACATAATATAATAGTATCCAAATATTTATATAGAGAATAAGGGATTTGGAATCTAGCATAGTGAACGGGCCTGCCCTTAACTACACATCTACAAGATCACACCCAAACAACATACCACAAAAACAGAACCACAAAAAGGGTGTACCCGTTCACCGATTTCTTTTGTCTATTCTTCTAGTTTCTTTTTTATCTATAATTAATTAACAATTACATTAACAAGACGTAAAAAGTTTTTGTTTATTGGTAATCTCTAATTTTATACTTCCATTGATTTAGCCCTGAGGCCTGAAAATCCCAAATTTCAAAAGCATGCCTCTAAAGTTTTTGGTAAGTATTTTGTTTAATATTTGTTCAGAAAGAATATCGGGCCACTTAGAATAAAACAAATGAGATAAACAAGCCGGAAAGAATGAATAATTCAAGCAAGGAGAGTATTTAAAAGAGTATTTTAGAAGCAAAAGAATCGCAGTAAGGTTTCCCTCAAAACCTTACCACCGATCCTTTTATGGAGGTCTATATTTTTTTGGACTTTTTTTGCTCTATCCTTTTGCGTTTTTCATATTTTTTAAGTATACCTCACATCATAGATTTTGCCATTTTTTAGGTTTTTGCCATTTNNAAAAAAAAGAATCGGCTGGTAAAGACAGTATTGAGAGAAACCAAAGATTGATAAATATATATTTTTTGCTTAAAGGGATGCAGCCAAATAGAAAAAATCAAACCGGGATCAAAAAAACTGATATTTGATAAAAACACAAATATAAAAAGAAAGCAAACTAAAACAATGGACTGATAAATCCACCAGGTAATTCCACACAGACAGTTCTACAGGCGATTCTCTAAAACCGAATCATATACAGGTGAATTTCATACAGACAAACTTGTGATTAGAAATGCCTACTTTCTAAGTAACTATCATATTCTAAGCCACTATCCCGGAAAATGCATAAACATCCTGCACAGGCGGTTGTAAGACATGGATAGCGAAACTTCAGAAAACAGGGAACAATTGAACGCTTATCCAAGCGTAGCAAATGCTGCAGACGGCGAAAGAGGAAAAGCCCTTAATGCGGCTCTTGAAAGGGAAGAAGCTCTCAAAACAATAATTAATAACAGCCAGGTAGTGGTATTTCTCTGGAAAAATGAAGAAAAATGGCCTGCAGAATTTGTTTCGGAAAGTGTGGTGAACTTTGGGTATACAGTAGAGGATTTTATTTCCGGCAGAGTACTTTACGGAGACATTATACACCCTGATGACCTCAATAAGGTCGAAGAAGAACTGGATAAGAGGATTCGAACCAAGGCTTCGGACTTCAACATGGAATACAGGATTTTCTCTAAGGCGGGAGAAATACGCTGGGTAAATGAAAGGACCTTCATTCAGAGAGATTCGGATGGAGAAGTGACCCACTTTCAGGGGCTGGTACTTGATATTACCGAGCAGAAGAGAAGTGAAGAGAGGCTGGAGAAAATCCTCAAAATGCAAAAAGTGCTGACCACAGTGATTAACAACAGCCCGGCAGTAGTTTTTCTGTGGAGAAATGAAAAATACTGGCCTGCAGCTTTTGTCTCTGACAATATAGTGCAGTTTGGATATACAGTTGACGATTTTAGATCTCGGAAAGTTCTGTACGGAAAAATCATTCATCCCTATGACCTGAGAAAGGTTGAAGAAGAACTTGAAAGACATATCCAGAAAGGGGAAGTAAGTTTCAATACGGAATACAGGATCTTCACAAAAGCCGGAGACCTGCGCTGGGTAAACGAAAGGACCTTTATCCAGAGAGAAGAAGACGGTAATGTAACCTGCTTTCAGGGGATAGTGCTGGATATAACCCCCAGAAAAGATATTGAAGAAGCCCTGAAGAAATCCCTTGAGATGCAAAAATTGCTGAAAACGATAATTAATAAAAGTTCAGCAGTAGCCTTCCTCTGGAAGAATGTAGAAAACTGGCCCGTAGAATTTGTCTCGGAAAACATAACACAATTTGGGTACTCCGTAGAAGACTTCACTTCGAATAAAATTCTTTACGGGGATATAATTTATAAAGATGATGTCAATTCGGTTTCTGAAAGCCTTGAACGCTCTATTCGGGAAGGCTACGACTCTTTTGAAATGGAATACCGAATTCTCACCAGGGATGGCAGTATTCGCTGGGTTGAAGAGAGAACATATATTCAGCGAGATAGCAAGGGCAATCCTTCGCATTTTCAGGGTATAGTTGTTGATATTACCGACAGAAAAGAAGTCCAGGACATGTTTGAGGTCCAGCGGGAGCTCGGAATGGCTTTGAGCACCACATGGAACCTCCAGACAATGCTTAACCTTATCCTTGGTGCCTGCCTGCGGGTAAAAGAGATAGACGCAGGAGGTATATATCTGAAAGATGAGCTACTGGATCAGATAAACCTGGTAGCGCACAGGGGGCTTTCGTCCGAATTTGTGAAGAAAATATATGCATACAGGGTAGATTCTCCTGAGGCTAAGCAGGTCTGGACCGAGAAACCTATTTACAAACTGAGCTTTTTTGCAGAGGAAATGGCAGACATGCTAAGGGCAGAAAAGATAACTGCAGTTGCAGTAATTCCCATGAAGCACAGGGGTGAGATAATAGGAAGCCTGAATTTTGCCTCTCATACCGTGGATAGGATTCCACAAAATGTGCGTAATTTCCTGGAGAGCATCGCCCTTCAGGTGGTGACTTACATCGCCCCCATACGAATAGAAGCCGATCTTGTCTGAAACAGCCCTTAAAGCCCGGAATATACTGGCAACGAAATCCTTATTTAAAATAATTTTTATAACTAATGCTGAATTGGGGAGCCAAAAAAGCCAGGGTTATACCTTCACACGCTGAGCTTTAAATAGCAGCCGCCGTTTTTGCTCTCTTTTCGGGGCTTGCCTTAATTTCAGATTTTATAATATAGCTGGAGTGGATAGTAATTGAAAGCAATAGTAGTTTACCTCAGTACTTCAGGGAATACAAAAGCTATGGCTGAAGCAATAGGGAATGGGATTGAGTCAAAAAATGTGGATGTAAAGGTAGTCAGTTTCTATGATGTAAAACCCGAAGAACTCAAAGAAGCAGAAGCAATAGCGGTAGGGTCTTCGACTTTCTATTACAAGATGCTACTGCCCATGGAAAAATTCATGGATGAAACTCTTATTTCTACAAACCCGCGGGGTAAGCTGGGAGCAGCTTTCGGATCTTATGGCTGGAGCGGAGAAGCGCCCATAATTATAGCCGAGAAAATGCGGGAAATGGGGATGACAGTTATAGACCCTGTACTCCGGATCCTTCACAGGCCCACAGATAAGGACTTGCAGGAATGCAAGCGCCTGGGCATAGACATTGCAGAGAAACTCAAACAAAAAGCTAAAAGCGAAGGCTCGTAAATAACAGGCAAAGATACGTGCCAGCCTGTACCGGATGAACTTATACACGAGCAGGGTATCAAAAAAGGTGGCTTGAAACTACCTCTTGCCATCTCTAACTTTTTCTTAATCTCTAACTTTTTCTTAATCTCTAACTTTTTCTTAATCTCTAACTTTTTCTTAATCTCTAACTTTTTCTTGAATTCATCCGGCTTTCCCGAAACAAAAATGAAGCCCTGAAGAAACCTTTATCTTTCCTGATTCTGAGGAATTTCAGTAACCTGAGGAACTTCAGTAACCTGCGTCGAACTGGCTAGCAGTTCATTGAAAAGTTCGGTACCAAAATTCAGAGCAGAAGGTTCGTAGCATATAAGGCTCTCCCTATCAAAATGCTTCTGGTTTTTCGGAAAGAGAGATATCATAAAGAATTTATCGGTAATTGTAAGGCTTGCAATCCTGAGTTCTCCGGAATATCGGAAAATTTTCACGTTTTTAAGGGCTATCATGTCCCTGAAGTCCTCCGTATAATCCGAATAATACCGCTGAAGTACGGGTTCGGACATCAAAATGGAGAATTGAACTCCCTTTTTTGCAAGTTCCTGGTAGAGTGAAATCATAGGAGGGTGGAAATAAGCTATCGCTTCAAGGACGTTACTTGACCCTGAAAGGTTTTCCACGACTTCCTGGTCGAGTTCAAACATGCGGTCAAGGTCAGGCTGAATCAGCTTGCATTTCCCGAGTTCTCCAAGTTTCTTTCTGAAAGGAAGAGGAATTCCCTGCAAATCCTTTTCCGACCAGTAGTCGAAGTTTTCTTCAAAAAGTTCTATTGTGCTTACAAGGGGTTGCATTTTCTCGACAAGAACCTTTCCTATAAGCGAGAGTGAATACATTTTGTCCTCCTGAATAACAAGGGACATATCCTTTAATTTTTTAATCTGGGGCAGGATGGAAGTGGAATTCACCTGAAGAGTTTCCGTAATTTCATCCATATTTTTGGGCCCGCTTCTCAAAAAGAGGAGTAACTGTTTTCGTTTATCGGAAAGAAAGATTAGCTCTACAAGTTCCAGTTTCACCCTTCGGTCTCCTATTAATGTTATAAAGCTAAAAGATTACAGCCATCAGAAGTATATAGCTATTACTTTTCATAACTGTTCTTTTCGCAACTTTTCAATTCAATTAAAAAATTTATCATCAGTAATCCCGGTTAATCAGGGCTAAGCAGATAAAAACTGACAAACATCAGAATTTAACCCTGAAAGTATTTCAGATTCAATTTCCGGACTCGATTCATGGAAGCTCCTAAAATTGCCAGAAATCTATGAAAAACTATGTTTTTGAAAATTAAACATTAGTAACGTTTAAGATGCAGATATAGTTTCCCTGGCTTGATAGCTACCGCTAGATGCTTTATTATAGCGATTAGCTATATTTCTCAAGTCAGGGTATCTTCCAGACCTTAAACTTTAAGCTGGAGACTGGATAAGAAACAAGGATTTCTGAAAGACCCAAAATCCTTTATATTATCTAATCCGCATGGAAGATATAAGGGAGAATCCCGGATAGGGGATTAAGCAGAGGCTTCCTTGGTCAGTATGTAAGCGACCATTTCCGGGTTAAGTTTGCTTTCCCTTGCAACCTTTTCTTCTATCCTCTCAGCCGGTGTGCCCTCCATCTTCAGCTCTCTTATCTTTTCAATAACTGACGATGGGATGCTATAATATTCATTAATGTCCTTTCTGTGGCCCCAGACATCTCCTTCGATAAGCTGGATCCTCTGCATTTCAAGGAACATTTCTATTGACTTTGAAACCGTGCGCCTGTAGGATTTGGGCAGCTGAATGACCTCAATCTTCGGGCAGGTCTCTACCAGCGCAAAAATGTCCTTGTTCGAAGGTCTGAATGCCAGATGAACAACACGTTCATTAGGATTAAGCGTAAAGATTTCTTCCCTGGAACTAACTACTCTAATTTTCATTATATTTTCCCCCACTGTAAAATTACTCTGTTTTTACCTCATTATAAACTACTTATACTTATTATAAATATTTATCTACCACGCCCGCTAATTTTCAGACAGTACTCCGCATATTCAGTCCTTCTTCAGAACTTTAAAAGTGACGGGAAAATCTCAGTAAGGAACTGAAAATCAGACATAATTCTCCGGACTTGAGAACCCTTTAGCCCATATAGCTAACCCCTCTAAAGGAGGACAAAAGAAAAAACATAACCGGAAGGATTTATTAACTTCAGTTTATAAAATATGCTATCCATAACTCATTTTTTTAGAAGCTCACCTTCAGCTTGAAATGGATTTTACAGCTTGCTTAACCTTAAAATTTGAAGGTAAAACAGCAGGTAATTCTCGGGAAGTTTTTCGTAAAACCTCAAGGGAATACAGAGTTTGAATACAGGAATCTCTTTAACGGGTTTTATTTACAGGACCCTTACGCCCTGTATTAACTTTGTGGCGTTTTACTTAAAAAAATCTGTTTTTTCTGCTGTCAGGGCTGACAACTGGTAAATTATTTATGTACGTTTCGAAGTATCATAGGCTTAACGTATTACAGGCTTATTCGCATTCAATAAATAGAAACAAACCTGTTCTTACCTTTTCCCAATTATTTCGACACATTACGGCATCATTTTACTCATTTATTTCTTCTAAGGGATCTGGTATGAACTTTTCTTTTGCAGACAATAAACGAGGTGTTAAACTTGGTAAAAACCGTATTAAAAAGCATGGTTGGAGAGGCCCTAATTGGTTCGGGTCCGGAGATTGCACACATAGACCTGGTTATCGGCCCGAGAGGAGGACCTGTAGAAACGGCTTTCATGAATTCCCTGGCAATGCCCAGACAGGGCCATAC
>DUIO01000309.1 GCA_013330315.1 Methanosarcina sp.
CTCCTGCGTCGAGCGTGACAAGACAGACTTGGTAAAGCGAATGACGTTGAGTCGGTTAGAGAATTTATAGCTATTTTTTCGGCTCTCACTAGTGAAGTTCGCTATTTTAACTTATAAGTTAGTCCTCTTGAGCGAAGCGAAAAGGACTGCGTACTCCCGAGGCGCAATTCGGGGAAAGTTTAAATTGAAATTAAAGAAATATATCAACATGCAAACCGCAGAAGAAAGGGAAGAGCTGTTTCGCAAGATTTCCTCTTTTCTAAAAAAATATGGGGCAACCAGAGTATCCGTTTTCGGATCTTATGTTAGGGGTGAAGAGAAACCGGAAAGCGATATAGATGTTCTGGTTGAGTTTGCTGAACGGAAAAGCCTGCTGACCCTTGTTAATATTGAACTGGAACTTTCCGATTACCTGGGGATAAAAGTTGATCTGCTAACTGAAAAATCGATAAGTCCCTATCTGATAGATGGAATTAAAAAAGAAGCCAGAGTGATCTCGGAATGAAAAAGGATGATAGGGTATATCTCAGTCATATACTCCAGTCTATTTCCTTAATTGAAAAATACACGGAAAATTTCACCGAAGAAAAGTTTCTATCAAATAGTCTTGTTCAGGACGGTACTATAAGGCAAATCCAGATAATCGGTGAAGCTACTAAAAATCTATCAAAGCCTTTGAGAGAGAAATATCAGCAAATCCACTGGAGAGGAATAACAGGCATGAGAGACAAACTTGTCCATGATTATTTGGGTGTGGATATTAATGCTGTATGGGACACCGTAAAAGATGATATTCCTGCTCTCAAAAAGGTAGTTTTAAAAATTGTTCAGGATCTTAACGAAAAAGCTTAATCTTTTTTGCTTTAAGTTAGAAGGGATCTTTCCACCGAGCGCTAGCTCGGGCCAGTCCCAAAAAGCAAAAAAGAAGACCAATTTTTATCACATCGAAATTTTCAAGTGTTCGATTTTAGAAAAAAGAACATTGAATTCTGTTATCTCAAAGAAAAAAGACTTTGATGATCCCGAAAATGTAAAAATAAACGTGAAAGGCTTTTTTAAGCCTAAATTCAACAACTTTCTCTGATTCTAAAAACAAGATAGCATCAATTTTCTCTTTTTCTTCGTTTTGGGACTGGCCGCTCTCCTGCGTCGAGCGTGACAAGACAGACCCGGTAAAGTGAATGACGTTTTACTGGTTGAAGTCGTCTCTAATTTTTGGCTTCTATTAACAGTAAATACCTCAAAAAGTAAAGAACATAAGTAATTTGCGTAAATAATATATTTAACAAATAGCTTTTGAATCGCTTTTGAATAGCTTTTGAATAGCTTTTGAATAGCTTTTGAATAGCTTTTGAATCGCTTTTGAATAGCTTTTGAATGGCCCAACACTTAGAAAGTAAGCACGTAAATTATTTGCTGGCCTTTTTTGCCTTTTTGCTTGAGGACATTCTTATCATCATATCCTGAAGATCCCGGTTTGCTGTTGGCTGGCTAACGTCACAAAGTTCCTGGTACTCTTTATTTGTGATCCGGCATTTTTCTTTAAGGTATCCGACAGCTTTTGTCTGACGGCTGCTCAATCCTATCTGCCCAATTTTTTTTCATGGAACGGTCATTACTCAGCTTTTTGACTGTTTTTTCCACTCTTGAGATTTCTACCGCAATGCCGAAGAGGAAATATTCAAGCCATCCCGTAAGCTCCCCTCCTTTTGCATCGGCATCGGCAAGCGCTGAATAGTAAGCCTGGCGGTCTTCGTTGTAATATTCCTCAAGGGCGAAAAATTTCTTTGTATCAAAGCCTCTTTTTGTCAGAATAAGTGTGGAAAGAGCTCTTGCAGTCCTGCCGTTGCCATCAAGGAAGGGATGGATTCGGGCAATTTCATAATGGGCTATTCCGGCCTGTACAGCAGGCATAAGGTCTAAAGCTTCTGCACTGTTTAGCAATTCAAGAAGAGATCTGGTGAGCAAAGGAACTGTTTCAGGTTCCGGTGGAGTATAGGTAATATTACCGGTTTTCGGGTTTCCGACAACCACCCTGATTTTCCGATAATCCCCTGCAGAGGAGTCTGGCAAGATATCTTTTACCGTAAGTCTATGGATCTCGAGGAAAATCTCTTCGGCAATTGCATTACTTTCTTCCAGGCTATCGTGAGCTTGTTTCCTTCTATACTTGTTGTGTGATGAGTCTGCTTTATTAGGGCTTCTCGCTGGAGCTGCTTTTCCCATGCCGGAATGAGAGGACTATTCATAATAACCTCCCTGGCAGCCTGGATTTTTGCAAGCAAACGTACGATCTTATTTGTATATTTAAAATTAGGCTGAAACACGCTAATTTTCCAATTTTTGTCCCTATTAAAGGAGTTACTCTTTTCATTATTAACTTAGCGATACTTTATTTCAGATCCAGAGAAACTTAAGAATATTAATGGGGACTGCTACCTGAGGTAAAAACTATGCGGTTAAACCATTCTAAATTAGTCCTCTTGAGCGAAGCGAAAAGGACCTCGTGCTCCCGAAGCGAAACTCGGGAAGCGAAATCCGGATGGCAAAACTCATGAAGCAGAACTAAGAAGAAAAATAATTGTCAAATATACAGGTAGTATGATATGGGGATCGGGCATCCGGATATTGGGGAGTTGGGGGGGTATGGGGTTATTAAAAAGAGTTAAAAACAAGTCTTTAATGACCTGCCCAGATGCCCAGTATTCTAGTTGATTTAATGATATATATAATTAAAGATCAGCCTTTTATTCCTAAAGTACCATTTAGAGGGGGCTGCGGCCTGAAAACTAAAAATTGAGCCATTGATCTTCTCCGAACCTGTATATTTGATAATTATTTTTCTTCATAGAAAACCGTATTTGCTATTTTTAACATGTCATTAAGTATTTTTTGGCTCTTCGCTGTTCCGAGTGGGTAACTTCCATTCATCTCCCGAATGTTAAAGTAGCATATCTAAAATTTAAAAACATTTGTTGTTGAAAATTACGTTTAAGCTTGATGTTTCTCTGATCGGCCTTACCGCTTTTAAACCAGGCAATCATTTTCGACCCATAAAGAACAGCGACGAGCTTATTTTTTCATTTTAAAAAGCGAAGCATTGAACATCATTTGATCGCAAAGAAAAGCTTTTGCGAGCCATAAAATGCAAAAAAATAAAAAATAAACGACTTTTTGGAAAATAAAATCCAGTAAATTTCTTTTTTTTCAAAAAACAGGAGAGATACTAATCTTTTCTTTTTTCGTTTTGGGAAGGACCGCTCTCCTCTATCGAGCGTGACAAGACAGACTCGGTAAAGCTAATGGCATTGCATCAGTCAGAGATTTTAGAACTAGATTTTTCGGTTCTTATTGTTAAAGTTCACTATTTTAACTTCTAAATTAGTTCTCTTGAGTGAGCGAAGCGAGTGAAAAGGACCTCGTGCTATTATACTTGCAGTAACTCCCATGAGATCTTCTATTTCATGTTATTCCGAAGCAAAACTCGCGGAGCGCAGCTCGGGCAGAGAATTTGGTGCAACATTATGGATTTTTTGATATAATATTTCTCTAGCAACTCGAAAATACATATTTTCTCTATTTTTGGTGCTAATTCCTATAAATATATATTAGTATTTAGCTATATAGATTTTAAATTAATGAATATTTGCGGACAAAATATTTATCTTATCGTAAGATATATCTGGATCTTATCTGAGAAAAAAGGCTAATCTAATAAGACTCAGGTTGTTGGCCTATTGTCAAAAGATACCGGGTTTATAAGACTTTCAGAAAATAACCACAAAAGCATTATTAATGATATTTATTTCAAGCCCTACTTTGCAGGACTATTATTTCCTTTTTTTATATATACTGCGTGTCCTGTTCTCAAAAAAACCATGGGTGCGTCATTTGTTGGAGGTTTTTTGATATTTATTGCAGTAATTGCTATCTTTTTAAAGTTAACTAGAAAAACCGAATATATCAGGTTTCCTCCAGGTTCTTATCAGGCTCCGTATGAAGGCATCTGCTATAAGATAAACCCGTACAGCGATACGGTGGAAACGACCCAAAAGCTAAGTGTCAAATATAGTTCTCAGGAAAAGAAAAAAACTATTAATTTGGTCAACTGGGTTGGAGAAGAAGAAATCCAAAAAAGGTCTAAACTTTTATCTAAGCTTGCCCTTGTTTTTTTAATATTGTCCTTTACTATTATGTTTTTTCCCCATAAATACGGTGGTTTTCGATCGGCTGGAATTACCCTTACATTTCTGATGGGAATCGTTTCTTTGTATCTGAGTATTAACTATGACTCTGCAATGGAATATTACATGGATTCTTACTGTAAAAACTGCGGCCAGCATCTCGTTCTAGAGGAATTTCAGGTTCCTTTAATGAAAAACAAAAGCCGAAACGATACTCATGAAACAACACTAACAAGATACTGGCGCTGCAAAAACTGCGGGTATAAAGATATAAAAGTCGAGTCTCAGCATGTAAGTCACCATCAAGGGAAAAAACCAGCAAAATCAAAGAGTCACAGGTGTAGACACTGCGGGAGAGTGAGCGCATTAGAAGAATACAGAACCGCTGACATAATAAAAGACTCTTATAGCGAGATTAAAAGAAGATACTACAGGTGCAGGTACTGTGGCTACCACGAAATCAAAATAAATGAAGAAATTTACGTCGATTAAATAGATTCATTATAGAATTTGAGAAGAGTAGCAAAGTAGAAACCTAAGTTACCCAGATAAATTTTAAGGAAAATAGCACTGTTATAAAAAATATAAGATTAACATGACGGTTTTGGACTAACATATGGGCAGGGGATGAGATATCGGATGATATAAAGCGTCTGGGATTTTCACAAGGAAAACATAAAAGATGTCCGGATAACTCTTGCTACGAACTGAACACCTACACCGAAACGTTAACAATTACCTCAAGAGAAGAAATTCTCCCGCACATTGATGAAGAAGAAGCTGCTTGTGTGATTGAAAAATGGGGAGAGAAAAGAGCTCGGATTTATGGAGATTTGCTCGAGTCTCTAAGTTTGATCCTGTTATTATTTCTAATTATATTATTAATAGCAGTTTGGATATCAGGGAAAAGCTGTGCTCAGATTTTCCTGAATCAAGCGGGACTTTCAAGTAATATTTTATGGTATTTGATTTTAGCAACAGTTACAGCATTTTTCTTTTTTTGCGGTCTTGGAAGCAGATATGAGAACGCAGTAAATTACTACATAAGTTCCAGATGTACAAATTGCTCTCGGGATTTTGCTCGAGAAGAATTTAAAAGACCTCTTCTTAAAGAAGTAAGTACTCCTGAAAAATATGAGATAACGAGGACAAGGTACTGGAAATGTAAATTTTGCGGATTAGAGGATTACAGGACAGAAGAACTCGATTACAATAATCACAAAGGCAAAAAAGGTAAACAGAAGAAATCTACCTGTAGAGTATGCAAAAGAGAATTTTCAATGTTGGAGTATAGAGACCCGGATGTAAAAAGAAAAAGTAATGAAGAAACGACAGTCCGTCACTATAAATGTTTAAATTGCGGTTTTCGGGAAATTACAATAGAGAAGGTGATTCTAGAGGAAGTAAATATCCAGTAAAGCAAAGCAACTCATTGATATGAATATCCGGAGTATATCCTGCCTCAGTTTTATAAAGTGGTAAAAAAGGATAAATTAATCCTTAGAACCTGTGAATACATAAGTTAAGAAATTTTACTAGGAAATAGGACTAAGCTCTTTATTATTAACAATTTGCCAGATTCGTTTTGATAACTCTAAATACTGTGTTTTTGAGTCACCGGTTTTCTGGAGAAAAGAACTTGCACCATTTTCTATTGCCTGGTACATAATTTCTTCTCCAAATCCCGTAAATAAGATGAAAGGAATGCTTATCCTCTTATCCCGGATAGTTTTTAAGAACGCGATGCCATTCATGACAGGCATATCATAGTCCGAGACTATTACATCGTAGGAATCTTTTTCTAACATCTTAAGAGCTTCCCTTGCAGATTCCACAGTATCGGAGGGTATATTGTGGAAAACTTCAAGGAATGTCTTTGATAGTTCCAAAAATGAAGGATTATCGTCTACAATCAATACTTTCATGGGGGACTCTCCGTCAGGTTAAAAGTCTATTTGATTTTTACCGATATCATAATTATTTAATGTTGAAAAGTTATTGTCCGCTAGTGAATTTCAATATCTTTTTCTAACTTATATTAAATTACTTACGTGAAAAATTTTTTAATAACAAAAAAAATGTTAACATTAAAAATTTCAAAATTAACGTAGGATTTAACAATGATTTTGCAGAAAAAAATTAAAACTTGACTGCCTTAACTATCTTTAAAACCTAACGGCCCCAGCTATTTTTAAAAGTTGACTGCCTTAGCTATTTCCTAGAAAACCTTTCCCGAATCAGTAGTAATAAAAAGTCCATTTTCATATCTGATAAGTTCTTTCCTTTCCAGGATTTCTAAATATTTCTGGGCAACATTATAGTTCAGATTTGCTTCATAAATGATATTCGTTTTCTTTGCCCCTTTCATAGTAACTTCTAAAATTTCTACCGCGATTTCCGTACTGCTTCTCTTCTTTTTTCTCTTCAATATTAATTCCTCACGATAATTCAAAAATGATCTTTACTGGAATTCCAATATCTAAAAAGATCATAGTTAATGTCTTTTAATAGGCAACAAAGATTCTAAACACTAAATGCTCTCCTTTCTATATTAATAATATCTGTTTTACATAGAAAATAAAGTTACAATTTTGCTATTTTTAATAAAAAATAGCCTCCCAACTTATAATTGGGAAGCCAGACCACCTATAAAGCCCTTCGATGCCCGGACAAAAATTTTAATTTTCGGAGTTAAAAATAATTCGCAAGAAGCAATACGAAAGGAACCATTACCATGTAAGTGCCGTCAAGAAGGGTATATTGCAGGAGCAAATGACCTTTCCTGTAAGGTACANNCCCAGACTGCAGAGAGGAAACGCGTGAATTAAAAACCCGGCAAGTGTAATAGCTGCTACTGTCACATTTATGAAGTGAAGAAGGTATTTGGTGTTTTGAATTCCTAGAACCAGAGGGAAGGTATCCACACCGTTGATGCGATCCGCTTCAAGGTCCTTCATATCATAAATGATTGTATTCATTGCTTCGTTGAGAATGGTACGGATATAGAGAAGAGTCAGAGTCGTGAAGTTCGTTGCCTGAAAATAAAGCCCTGTGTAGAGAACCGCAAAACCTAATCCGATCCCCACCATCAGGCTTTTTACACCCAGATAATCTTTCAGTCGTTTACTTCTTTTTTGAATAAGATTTTCTCAGGGTCGGTTGTGTAAAGGAAAAAGTAAAAGACCGTTAAAACGACTAAAATCCCCAACTCGAGACCTTCATTGAAAGCGAGGAACACACCCAGCAGCGACATGCTTATGGAGAAGCTACGCAAAAACGGCCTGTATGAACTAACTA
>DUIO01000058.1 GCA_013330315.1 Methanosarcina sp.
CTCAGGTATCGGGCTTACATAACAGGAACAATTTCGTATGAAAAACTGAATTCATAAGAAATAACCGAAATCAAACAAATAATTGAACTCAAAATATAAGCTCAGAAAATTGAGTTTTCATAATAAACTCACATTACTCAATTAATTTAGAACCAATTTGAATCCGACTAATTTACATTTATCCAATCAAAAAACGTAATTTTGGGGACCAATATGAGAATAGCTATACTTAACAAAGACAGGTGCCAGCCCAGAAGGTGCAGCAAAGAGTGCGAAAAATACTGTCCGAGAGTCAGGACAGGAGACGAGACCATTGTTTTTGAGGCAGACGGAAAGCCGGTTATTTCCGAAGAACTCTGTGTGGGCTGCGGAATATGCATTAATAAATGTCCTTTTGATGCCATCATGATCATAGGGCTTCCTGAAGCTCTCCAGGAGCCAACCCACAGGTACGGACCAAACGGCTTTGCCCTTTTCGGGCTCCCGGTACCGAGGACAGGAAAAGTAACCGGTATTCTTGGACCAAACGGGATAGGAAAAAGTACCTCAGTCCAGATCCTTTCAGGAGCCCTGATTCCCAATTTCGGTCAGGGAAAAGGAGATTGGGACACGGTACTCGAGCATTATTCCGGCACTGCTCTTCACGATTATTTCAAAGCCGTCGCGGATGGAAATGTAAAAGTCTCTCAAAAACCCCAGTATGTTGACCTCATCCCGAAAGCTTTCAAGGGCAAGACTTCGGAACTGCTTGAGAAAACCGACGAGAGAGGAGTTCTGGACGAACTTGTCGATTATCTTGACCTGAGGGGCGTTATCGGGAGAAAGATTACGGAATTGAGCGGTGGAGAACTGCAGAGGGTTGCAATTGCTGCCTGTGCAGCAAAAGATGCTCAGTTCTATTTCTTTGACGAAATAAGCCCCTATCTCGATATCTACCAGAGGATTAATGCAGCCCGCCTTATTCAGGAAATCTCAAAAGATAGGGCAGTGCTTGTAGTCGAGCACGACCTTGCAGTCCTCGATATGCTTACGGATGTAATTCATATAGCATACGGTGAGCCTGCAGGTTTCGGTGTGATCACTCTTCCGAAAAGTGTGCGTGTAGGGATTAACCAGTACCTTAAAGGCTACCTCCCTGAAGAGAATATAAGGATCCGGCCCGAAGCCATCAGGTTTGAAGTCCATCCGCCAAGGGAGGATTCTCAGTTTAAGTCTATGGTTTCCTTCAACGGCTTTTCAAATAAGTACGGGGATGGGTTCTCTCTCAAAGCAACAGGTGGAAACTTGCGTGAAGGTGAGGTTCTCGGAATAGTCGGTCCTAACGGGATAGGAAAGTCAACTTTCGTAAAAATCCTCGCAGGGGAAATAAAACCCGACGAAGGGGACCCCGGGATCGATGTCAAGATCTCTTACAAACCCCAGTACATTAAAGCCGATAATCCTGTGAGCGTCCAGGACTTCTTAAGGGGCATTTCAAAGCAGTTCGGAACAAGCTACTACGAGGTTGAGATTTCAAACCCTCTCCAGCTTGTGAAAATTTATGACAGCCTGCTTACCGACCTCAGTGGCGGAGAACTTCAAAGGGTGGCAATTGCTGCCTGCCTCTCCCAGGAAGCAGACCTCTACATCCTTGACGAGCCGAGTGCCCATCTTGATGTGGAGCAGCGTTCCATGGTCACCAAAGTTATCAACCGCTTTGCCGAAAATAACCAGAAAACCGCCATGGTTGTTGACCACGATATTTACATGATAGATATGTTGAGCCAGCGNNTCAGCGCCTTTTAGTGTTTGAAGGCAAACCCTCCGTTTATGGTGAAGCCCACGGGCCTTTCAGTATGGAAAGTGGAATGAACATGTTCCTGAAAAACCTTGGTATCACTTTCCGCAGGGATGAAGAGACAAGGCGTCCCCGCGTAAATAATCTTGGCTCAAGGCTTGACCGGGAGCAGAAAGAGAGCGGAAACTACTATTATTCTGCTAAAGACTGACCACTATTATTCTGCCAGGCTGATTTGTTCGGGATTAATCTGCAATGGGGCCGATTTACCGGTCCGCACTTAGTCCTCTACTAATCGCCTGAAGAACTCAGCGGTTCCTTTTTTCAGGGAGTTTTAAACTTTTGAATAAAGGCAGTTCTGGAATCTGCACCGCGATTTCAAAATAGTTTTTTATCTTATGTGTGAGTTTCTGATTTCCAATGAAGATAGAAAGTCTCGACCTGCCCGATGAAATAAAGCAATTCTATAAAAATACCGGGATTCTTGAACTTTATCCTCCCCAGGCGGAAGCTGTTGAAAAGGGGATGCTTGAAGGAAAAAATCTCCTTGCTGCAATCCCTACGGCTTCGGGGAAGACTTTGCTTGCAGAACTTTCAATGCTAAAGTCCATACTTGCTGGAGGAAAAGCTCTCTATATTGTGCCTCTGAGAGCCCTGGCTTCCGAAAAGTTCAGGCGGTTCCAAGAGTTTTCCGAACTGGGTATCAGGGTCGGGATTTCAACAGGAGACTATGACCGTCGGGATGAAGGGCTTGGCATAAACGATATTATTGTTGCCACTTCGGAAAAAACCGATTCTTTGCTCAGGAATGAAACTGCATGGATGCAGGAGATTTCGGTTGTTGTGGCAGATGAAGTCCACCTCATCGATTCTGCTGACAGGGGACCTACACTTGAGGTTACCCTTGCAAAGCTCAGGAGAATGAATCCTTCCTGCCAGATCCTTGCGCTTTCGGCAACAGTAGGAAATGCCGATGAACTTGCAGCCTGGCTCGATGCAGAGCTTGTGTTAAGCGAATGGAGACCCACCGACCTTATGGAAGGAGTATTTTATAATGGGACTTTTTACTGCAAGGACAAAGAGAAGCCTGTTGAACAGCCAACAAAAGACGAAGCAATAAATCTGGTTCTTGATACTATAAAAGAAGGCGGGCAGTGCCTGGTTTTCGAAAGCAGCAGGAAAAATTGCATGGCTTTTGCAAAAAAAGCTGTTTCTGCAGTTAAAAAGACTCTTTCTGTAGAGGAGAAAGGAGCCCTTTCAAAGATTGCAGATGAGATCCTGGAAAACAGCGAAACCGATGTCTCATCGGTTCTCGCAACCTGCGTCCGTTCCGGAACTGCTTTTCATCACGCAGGTCTTACCACGCCGCTGAGGGAACTTGTAGAAGCAGGCTTTCGGGATGGGCGAATAAAACTTATCTCGAGCACCCCTACACTTGCAGCTGGACTTAACCTGCCTGCCAGGCGTGTAATTATAAGGAGCTATCGGCGCTATTCTTCCGAAGCGGGCATGAAGCCAATCCCTGTACTCGAATACAAGCAGATGGCAGGAAGAGCCGGAAGGCCGAGGCTTGACCTTCCCGGAGAGGCTGTACTGCTGGCAAAGNNAACGGGTTTGCCCGGACAAAAGAAGAGCTAATGGACTTTCTTGAGGCGACTTTTTTTGCGTTCCAGTACTCAAACTTCGGGCTTTCTGCAGTTGTAGACGAATGCCTGAATTTTTTGCGTCAGGAGGGAATGCTTGAAAAAGACCCAGACAGCCTTATTTCTACGGTCTTTGGAAAACTTGTCTCTCGGCTCTATATCGACCCTCTCTCCGCAGCCCTTATTGCAAAAGGCTTAAGGGAAGCCGGAACTCTTACAGAACNNCCTTTCAATATAGCCGAATACGAATGGTTCCTGAGTGAGGTAAAGACCTCTCTCCTTCTGACGGACTGGATCCATGAGAAGCCTGAAAATGAACTCTGTTTAAAATTTGGCATAGGTGAAGGAGATATTCATTCAACCGCAGATATTGCCGAGTGGATAATGCATGTGACTGCGCAGCTCGCAAGGCTCCTTGAGCTAAAAGGGGCAAAAGAAGCTTCAGAACTTGAAAAGCGGATCCGGTATGGTGCAGCCCCTGAACTGATGGATCTGCTTGATATCAGAAGCGTGGGGCGTGTAAGGGCGAGGAAACTCTACGAGGCAGGCTTTAAATC
>DUIO01000060.1 GCA_013330315.1 Methanosarcina sp.
CTTTTTAAAAAAAAGCTTGACCAAAAATTTCTGTAAAAAGCTCTGGCTTTTACTATGAGAAAGTCTTAATATCGAGTTTATTTTGTAGCCGTAGCAGGAATTGCGTATTTGAACTGAAAAAGTAGCATACTTGTTCAATCCAGGTCTTGTTTATTTTTTTCTAAGTTTCCGTCCTCCATACAGGCAGGTCAAACTTCCCAATAATCCGAAGCCTGGAGCAGAGTTACTTTTGCTCGGTTCATTTCCGACTGAATTACTGCCATTTGATCTACTGCCATTATTAGATCCAGAATCAATATTGTTTGAATTGTTTTGATCCTGATATTTCTTTAAAGACTCTTTCTCGACCATTGGACCTATCTCACTCATGAAAGCATAGTCATCTTCCGTGATATTTTCTGGATACCTGTCCCAGATGTCCTGTAATCGAGCTTTATACCTCTCTTTTTCCTTCTCAGAAACATCGAAGTTGTCAATAAATCCCATCGTAATAGCTTGGCTTTCAGGGTCTGTAGCAGCAAAAGCAAGCCCTCTATATGGCATACGTTTCACCACATCCGGCAAAGAAGCCTGCAGCGCCAGGTAATCCGCAACTTTCTTCATTCCTTCTTCGCCCAGCTCAGCCTCCAGAGCCTCCATTTTTAGCTGGGCAGCATCTTTAGTCTGGTTGGCTTGCTGTTCTTCGGTTGAAGCCATTGCTAATGGCATCAGACACAGACCCAGTGCTATAGCAATAAATAGTGCTAATGTCACATCCTTACCATTCATCTGTTCTCTCCAGATCCAATCAAATGGGACAGTTTTTTCCCATTTTTGTACTGTGAGCTTTTTCCGTTCATTCCCTGTTCAGAAAAACTTGGACATAAGAGAAGAATTTGAAACGCAGTGTTCTGAAAAGGTACATTCAGGACAGAACTTTTCTTCCGTTTTTTCAGGCATGAATCCTGCTTTTATTTTCTCCACACGCCTGTAGATTTTCAAAACTTCTCTGCGGTCCGAACTCCGGATGACCACTTTTCGGATTATCCCGAAACTCGCATACTCTACAAAAGCAAATGGAACCTCTTTTCCGGACTCTGTTTCAAGGAGGAGGGAAAGTGACGCAGCATGTATTCTGTCAGATGCCCACACGCCTTGAATGGGGCAGCTTCCGGGCTTAATAATTGATGGGACGTTCACGCCTTCAAAACAGACTATCTTGGAGGGCGAACCCTTCAGGTTCAGGCGCTTTGAGAAAATAATGGGCTCCGTTTTTACAGGGNNCCGAAGAAATAATAGGTTCCGTTTTAACAGGAGTAAGTGCCGCGAGCATGGACTCTTTTCCGAATTCTTCAAGTCCTTTGAGGAGGTTAGTTGCAATTTCAGGAATTTTAGCTCTTGCCCGCAGGTTCCCTTCCTCCAGAGATTCCTTTTCTATGCGTGCAAATTCCCGAGGAAACATTAGCGGTAAGTCTTCATACACCTGGTTAAGAGCAGTTTCAAGTTCTTTGTGAAGGGTATCGGCGTTTAACGAACACTTTTTCACAATTTCTGGATAATTCAGACAGAGTTCTTTGAGTAGCATTCTCTCGAGCTTTAACTCGTTTATTTCAGGAAGCAATTCAAATCCGCGGTTGACAAAGTATACGCGTCGCGGGCAATTGATATATAGGAGAAGGTCTGAGACGCTTATCTCCGGATTCCGTGAATCTGCAGGCATTACATTCTAATTTCTCTTACACATGTTATAAATTTTTTCATGAAGATTCTCTTTTCTCCAGCGGTTAACGCTCTGCGACAATTGCCGAACTCACATTCGTTAGATATATATGCTAATGCTTCCTCTTAGATTAAGTAAGTCATGACANNGATATCACACTCTCAGAGAAACCCGGAGAGTCCCTGAAGAAGTGGAGGTTAAACTTCGAGATTTCCCAGACTGATATTGCAAACTACCTTAAGGTTTCTCCCTCTGTTATCAGCGATTATGAGAGCGGGAGGCGAAAGTCCCCCGGGACATTGATTGTCAGGAAAATCGTGGAATCTCTGCTTGAAATTGATATCGAGCGGGGGGGCAAAAAGATTCACACTTACGAATCAATGCTTAACGCCGAGAGCGGCTCCAAGTCAATCTACTCAACCTACGAGTATACTATCCCGATACAGCTTGCTAAACTGGTTAACCTTATTGAAGGCGAAATAGTCTACAAAGGGTCTGAAAAGCCTCTGTACGGTTTTTCCGTAATCGACAGCCAGCGTGCAGTCCTGGAACTCTCATCCCATGAATTCCAGAAGCTCTACGGCTGGAGTACGGACAGAGCCATGATCTTTACAAAAGTCACTACCGGAAAATCTCCTCTGGTAGCTATTCGAGTTACCAACCTGAAACCCGGGGCTGTCGTACTCCACGGACTGCGTAAAGAAGAGGTTGAACCTGTTGCAGTCAAGATGGCGGAAGTAGACCGTGTTCCCCTGGTCGCAACTACAATGGACCTCGATCAGATTGTGCAGCTACTGAAAAAATACAGTCAATACTACGCAAGGGAATGACCCCTGGAAGATACCTAATTATTTAAAAACAGGTGAAAGAATGACCATAGGAATTGTATCTTACGGTGCATATGTTCCGAGATACCGTATAAAAATTGAAGAAATCGCCCGGCTCTGGGGTGATGACGCAGAGGCTCTTAAAAATG
>DUIO01000323.1 GCA_013330315.1 Methanosarcina sp.
TGATTTTGTAGGTGCGGGAAAGGATAGGGATCCCTTCAAAGGTAGGTTCGCCTTCGCGGATTTCGAGTTCTACCATATCTCGCCTGGTCTCGAGACCGTGACTGCGCAGGATGCGGCCGATGGGTATGTCTGCCCGCATGAGCTGGTCCCGCATTGTTTGGGGCATGCGTGCCAGGGGGGAGAGAGACCTTGCATGAACCAGGACTGTGTCTCCGGCATAGAGACAAACTGTCCTGTCGTTTACATCACTGCCTTCTTCTACTCCGAGGAGGTCAGCAAGTTCCTTGTCGGCTTTAACTATGTATTGAGACTCGGTTTTCACGCTGACAGGTTTTCGGGTCATTATTTCCAGGAGAAAAGTTACGGAACCGTCGGTCCCACAGCATACCCGGAGGCAGGTGGGAATCTCAAGGCTTTTCAGTTTTTCAAGAAAATCTCCTTCCAGAAAGATACCTCCAGGTAAATGCTGCAGGATATTATTTGATAATTTATTATATATGTATAAAAATGAGCAGTCAGAAAGTTATGCCTCTCCGACGTCCTTTTTCGCCATTTTAAGGCGCTCTTTTGCTGTATAGCCGGTAGCTTTTAAGAGGAAATCTCTGTAGGCTTTATTGGTCTGGAGGATAATTTCATCATCCTTTACAGTTGTATCGGAGACCGTTTCCACATAGAGCATTTTGTTCTCTATCCATACTGTTACCTTTGACATTGCTCCATATGAGGTCTCGAAGCGATCCCCGTTGCGGAAGATTTCGACAGGGAAACTTTCCTGCATTGTCTGGTATATTCTGTCAGGTTCAGGTTTGAAGCCGCGTTTTAACTTGTATTGCTGCATTGCTATCCTCTTATAAGATATTTTCATCTCAGATAAAGTTTGCTCAGANNGCAAGTTGATCTTCATTTATTTTCGTTCCACGTATATCTGATAATTATCAATTGAATAGTACTAATTTAAAAATATAATTTCAGTTAAAAAACGGATCTATTTCTAAGAACACGAAATGCCAGATATTTGAAAATTGATTTACAAAAACTTGGAGAATACTCAAGCAAAGTATATAACGCAAAAGTCAAAAAAATGTTGCCGCAAATTTATTATGGAAAATGATTGATTCTTGAAAAATACTGGAGCTTACCTGCGAAAGGTCCGGAAACTACTATCATTACGTGCTTGTCTGCCCTGACCTTTACTTTTTTCTGACTTTTATTATCACATTTTTTTATCTTTTTATATCTAATATTTGCACCCGTAGTAACAACCATAAATGCGGTTCACAAGAAGCAACCATAAATATGAGTATATTTATCATAGGTTCATGCAAAAAAGAAGTATGACTGGGCATTATCTCTCCAGATCATACGAAAAACTTTGAAGCTCTTTAAGNNGCATAATCTGTACATGTTAGATTGTGCATTAACTGGTAAATAAAAGCAGTAATTGTAGTAATCGTAGTAATCATAATCATTTAAAATAAGAAGGTGACCCCCGATGCACAGAACACTCAACCTTGAAGATTTAATCGCAAGCAAAACAAAAGAAAATGTTGAGACAATCTCCGAAATGGGATATGAAGAGCTCTATGACCTGATCATTCCTCCTGGAACGGTTGTATCCATTGTCTACGATATTGTGGAAGAATTCGGACTTGAACCCATAACCAGGAAAATGCCTGTTAATATTGCAAACAGCGAAGAAAGGGAAATTCTTGTCCTTCGAGGCCCTCTTGAAAAAGTTCAGGCAGCAGAAGAATTCCTTTATAAAGAAATGAAAGCCTGGGTTGAAGGCTAATCAGCTCCGATACTCCGGATAAAATAATTAAAAGCAATAATAACAGTGCCGGGTAAGTTAAATAGCGGCTTTCAACAAAAAATATTTTTTTGAACTAAATATCAGTGATTATAAGCATAGATAATGCAGAATACATGCAGATAATACAGATAATACAGAAAATATGCAGAAAGCATCTGAAAAATATACTGGAAAAAGCAGAAAATATACAGAAAGGTCCCGATTACTCGGAACCTATACCTGTAATACCTTCTTTTGAAAAGTCAAAAACCGTTACCCTGCCTGTCCGGTCATAAATATCGAGTTTTGACCCTTTTTCGATTTTTCCTATAACTGCAGCAGTGAGTCCTGCTTTTTCGAACACATCTATACATTCTTCAGCTTTTTCCGGGTCTGAAGTAAATACGTATCCGGTTCCTGGATGCACTTTCAGCCACTGCTCAAAGTCCACGCTTTCAGGTCTCAGGACTTTTTCCAGGTCCACTGAAGCTCCTACCCGGCTGGTCTCGCAGAGCATTCCGAGCGTTCCTATGAGGCCCGGATTACTGATATCCTTACCAGCGGTTGCAAGCTTTTTCTGCGCTATTTCCTGGGTTACGAGGTAACTCTTCCTCAGTACTGCAGACTCTTTAAAGGAAGTAGTATCCCAGCTGTAAGGGGAATTCGGACCGATTTTTCCATCCATATCATATGCCGCAATTACCAGGTCTCCGGGTCTTGCGGTATCACTCCGGATTACACAGTCTCTTTTCACAATTCCTATAATAGCAACTGACAGGGAATTATACTGCGTATCAGGATGGACATGCCCTCCGACTACAGGGACTCCGAACTTTCTCACTCCTTCAGCCAGCCCTTCCATAAGTTCCCTGCAGGCTTTAGGGGAGTTTGCAGAGGCTATATCCACCATGGCAAGAGGCTTTCCGCCCATTGCTGCGATATCATTTATGTTCACGACTACAGCTCCGTATCCAGCCCACCAAGGGCTTGCGTCCAGCAGCCGGCCCCATATCCCATCTGCGGCAAAGAGGATAACGTCATCTCCTCCTATATCGATCACCGCGGCATCATCTCCGAAATCTACAATAGCGTTTCCGTACTCCGGGCGGACGGCTTCGAAGATTGAAACTATATCCTCAATCTGTCTTTTTCGGGTAACCCCTTCAAAGTTCCTTATTCTTTCTGCTAACTCTTCCAGGTTCAAATAAAAGCTCCCTTTGTTTTTAGTTTCATCATTATTGTGAACAATAGCCAAACAATAAAGGAAATAATAGCTCGGATGATAATAGTGATAAGTTCATAATAAACCTAGGATAATTACGCTTAGAATCATACAGGGTATAATAGGGTCTGTAGGGCCTCGGTTTATAATTGCAATTCAAGTTCCAATCTACCTGCAATAAATATTGGAATTAACTGCAAGGTTCTGACAAGTTAATGATAAATTTATTGCAAGCCAGCGGCAAGTATAGAAATCCGTGTAATTAACATAAATTCAGATATAATTAACACAGTAATTAACGTGGTAATTAACATAAAAATTAATATAATAATTAACATAGAAATTAACTATAAGCCGTTGTAAGCGTGGAATTTGCCCCTTTCCGAGCTTAATCCATCCATTTATTCTTATTGTCGGGCAATAACGGTCAGTACGGTCAGTACATAATTCTGGGCATCCTTTATCTCCTTTTTTCTTTGTTCCGGATGAAGGAAGCGACAGCTTTTTATTAAATTATTATCTCCTAATATGTCAACCCTATATATTCTCGACTTTATAAAAGTCCCCAATTAATATGGAGTGAAAAACATGGTTGCAAAAATCGATGCCGATGCCTGCACAGGCTGTGGAAGCTGTATTGACGAATGCCCTGCTGCTGCAATCACCCTCAGTGACGATGATATTGCGGTTGTAGACGAAGATGAATGCCTTGACTGCGGTGCATGTGAAGATGCCTGCCCTAACGGGGCAATCACTCTCGAGTAACGTTTTTAAAATAAGTCTGAGATGCGGAGTTTTTTAACTCCGCCTTTCCGGCCCGGATTCAGAACTTTTTAATTCGGACCTGAGAATAATTAAATTACAGTTAAGTTATACGTTATTCAGGACTCTTTCTTTCCGTTAGTTTTCAGGACTTCTTTTGCTTTTTCTATGTCTCCCTTTGACTGGATTTTTATGAGCTTTCTGCGTTCTTCGCTCATCTGTGACATATCCTGAGCAAGGAGACCGTAAGCATCAGCCCTGCACTGCCTGCAGTGGCGCATTTGCATAACATAAGGTTCGCAGGCTTCCTGGACAGCTTTTCTTTCTTCTGCAGTAGGAGGTTCTATGTCTGCAAAGGCTCCCTGATTGATCAGGGGCATAACGTTCATAATATAAACCCCGAGTTCATTGAGTTTTCTGGCAATCTCAATTACATGTTTGTCATTGATGCCCGGGATAAGTACGGTATTCACCTTTACAACCAGACCTGCGTCAACAGCTGCCTTAATGCCCTCAAGCTGGTTTTTGACCTGAATTTTTGCACCTTCGAGTCCTCTGTATACCTTCCCATGATAGGCAATATGGTCCACTATTTTTGCCTGAATTTCGGGATCGATAGCATTTACCGTTACAGTAAGAGTGGAAACCCCAACCCTGATAAGGTCTTGAAGTTTTTCAGGAAGCAGTAACCCATTCGTACTCATGCAGAGGGTCAGTTCCGGAAACTCGTTCTTTATCAGCTCAAAAGTCTCAAAGGTCGCGTCATTAGCCAGGGGGTCGCCTGGACCTGCAATCCCAACAACTTTAATGAACGGATAATCTGCCACGATCTGCCTTGTTTTCTCAAGAGCTTCGTCAGGGGTCAGGACCTTACTGGTAACCCCGGGGCGGCTCTCGTTTACACAGTCGAACTCCCGGACACAGAAGTTGCACTGAATATTGCACTTTGGTGCTACAGCCAGGTGAATTCTTCCATACTTATGCTGCGCTTTCTTATCATAACAGGGGTGCTCGGCAATCTTTCTTAGGAGCTCTTCCCCAGATTCGGGGATATTATTGATAGTATCTACAGATTGATTTTCTTCTGGCAAATCGTTCTCCTCCGTTCGGAACTTAAAAGTAAAAGTGAGATCCCACGGTAAAAGGGAATTTTAGAATGTCTAAAGCACCTATGATATAGCTCCCTGATATACATTGTGGAATCATTTTAGAATTATTTCATAATTATTCTGAAGTTCTTTTGAAATTGTTCTGAAAATATTCTAAAGCCATTCTTAAACTATTCTAAAATTCTTCTGAAACTACCCAGCTTCGATGCGGATTAGAAGACTGGAAGCTGGATATGGATGTAAACCGGTTAGGTACTGGACATCTCACTGGTTTTTTCTAATTATCGATGTATATTTTATCAATGTATATTTTATCAATGTATATTTTATCAATGTATATTTTATCAATGTATATTTTATCGATATGTGTTTCCAATTCTTTTTTGAGCAGTGACGGTTAAACGCTTCTGGGTTTAATATCAAATGCTGTTATTGGCATTAATTATGGGTATTTATGTCAAATGTTCGTATTGATCCCATATACTGGTATTAATATCAGATATTGGTATTGCCACTGATATTTAAATATCTCTTATTATATTAAAATGCCGTATTTACAAAGCGGTCCTTATACAAATTCAGTCGGGTATAATGCCAGCAAGCTACCTGCCGTTTTATTCCTTCAATTTGAAAAATTGTCCAGCTCACACCATTTGCCTTCTCCTTCCCATACTCTTACCAGGAGACGAAAACCAAATCTCTCCAGAAGGCGGGAATGAATATGCTGGCAAAGATATTCGGAGCTTGGAAAGTCAAGGATATCATTTAACATAATATGGTCATATTCCTGAAGGGTCTCCTTAATACCTTTTTTCAGGTCGTAGAAGTCAATTACCATCCCGTTTTCCCTGACCTCTCCTTCTACTATCACTTCTATTTTATATGTATGGCCGTGTACTCTTCCGCACTTCCCATGACCTGGAAGGTAATGTGCACTGTCAATATAATCAATAACTCCCAATCTCATATTTACCATTTCGTTCATCCCTATTTTGATTTTACCGTTCCTGCGATTTAACTGCTTGCTGTCTATCGATTATCCTTCTGTACCGATTATGTTGTAATATTACTTTTCTGTTAATTCAGTTGAATATCCGAATTTTTCTACCCTCTCATCCGGTTATAAGCAACCCCACATCCTGTGAGTCTGTGGAATAATTCGTGTATCGACCAGCTCAAGCAGGTTTTTCTGCAATTTTAATATTGTCTGTACGGATGCCTGCGTAAACCTTGGAGTCCTTACCGCACTGCCCAGAGGCGTTTCGGGCTGGAGGACTATACAGGAAACATAATGTGCTATTGCTTCCGCAGCCATTGTAACGGTATCAGGATTTGTACCCTTGCCTATTACAATCTTGCAAAAGCAGTCTCTTAAATTGGTTTTTCTCAGCAGCCTGAAGCACTCGATAGTATTTTCTACATGCACTTCCCTGGTTTCAGGGCAGATATCCCGGATAGCCTCAGGGAGTTTGAAGTCTCCTGAAACATATGCAATATTTTCATGCAGCTTCCTCGCCTGCTCAGGTAAGGTCATATTGGATTCAAGATACAAAGGCGCTGATAGGTTAAGTTTCTCAATGAAATCTGCATGCAGGAGAGGTTCTCCTCCTGTCAGGGATATGGAATGGAGCTTTTTAAAAGGCTGAAGCATGGATTCAAGTTTTTCAGTACTTACAGGGTTTGAGACCTTTTCAAAAACGCCACTTCCTTCTATTCCTTCGTAGTCGCAGGTCCCGGGGTTCTTAAAGTCTGTGTCACAGTAGATGCAGTTAAGGTTGCAGCCTGAAAATCGGACAAAAGCCTGCCTTGTGCCGACGTAGGGCCCCTCTCCCTGTACGGAACAGAAAACCTCTCTTATTTGAGCTGTTTTTATGTTTGGAGAAGACATTTATACTACTCCAAGAGGCCGGGATTTTCTTAGATCTTTTTCAATATCCTCAAATTCCCTTACATATGCTTCCCCTATTTCCTTCATTAATCGCATAATACTTTCATCATTCCCAATTCCGGCTTCTTTCAGGTTTCCGTATACTTCATGGGAAACATTCATACCGAAGTGGATCTTCTGGGATACAGCTGATGCGCTGGCGATCGACACGGTCAGCTTCTTTTCCTTAAAAAATAGGTCATCTCCTTCTCTTGAGGTGTGGATTCCAAGCCCTGCAAGATGTTCCCGTACAACTGCGGTAAAAAGACGCTGACGTGCATAGATTAATTTCAGGTCTGTAGAATCGAAGTGCTCTATTATGAAATTTACCATATCTTCGGACCAGATAGACTCGTTTGCTCTCCGGTCTTCGAGGTCAATCATATGCTCTATTTTTACATCACATGAGCCTCTGAATACGATAATGGAATCTTCCTGTACCCCAAAGCTATTATAAGCCCAGAGGGAAGAAATCTGGCTCCCGTCGTAATCAATTTTTTCAGGTAAAACAATACATTTCATGGAACTCTCTCTATAATATTCTATAATTGCATTTTTATTTTCTAATTGACCCTGTCAGTATCTTGCAAGTTCGCGATTTCAGATCCCTAGCCTTTCAAGAAGCGGGTCCTTTACACCTGCATTTTTGAACGCCCTTGCCCTGCGCACGCAGCTTTCACACTCTCCGCATGGGAGTTCTCCACCATGATAACAGCTCCAGCTGTATTCGAGAGGAGCTTTTGCTTCAAGAGCCCTTTTTACAATTTCGGTTTTCCCAAGCTCGATCAGAGGGGCAAGCACTTGCACTCCGTTTTGTGTGGAGTAAGAAAAGGCACAATCCATAGCCTTTACATAATCAAAGGAATTGTCAGGGAAAGTCCCGGCTTCTTCCCCGTTAAAGCCAACCACTATATAGTTACACTCTTTGCTCTCCGCAAAGCTTCCTGCAATGTTTAACATGACTCCGTTTCTATTCGGGACCCAGACCGCCTTTGCAGAGTTTTCAGTAATATTTGCAGGGGCAGCTTCATCAATATCTTCCACGGAAAGGGCAGGGATTTCTTCATCCCTGTTTACAAGGGATGTATGGGTAATTTCCGCAAGCCAGTCCAGACTGATTACCCTGTGTCCGATCCCGAAGTATTCGCAAACCTTTCGGGAATACTCTGTTTCCCGCTGTACTGCTCTCTGCCCGTAATCAAAAGTGATCGCCATCTCAATTTCCAGGCTTTCGGCTGCCATCGCAAGAGCTGCGACAGAATCAAGCCCGCTGCTTAGGAGAGTTATAGCTTTCATTTATTCCTCACTAAAAATATTTCACGGATATTTTTCCCTTATCTTGGATTCTCTCAGGGTTCTCCCTAGATTCTCTAGAGCTTCTTGGAGTAATACCTCTATCTCCTATTTAAAAATAGCTTTTTTCCAGGTCAGGAGTTTTCCTTTTCTGAGCTTCAGGGCATATATTAAATATTCAGGGCGTCTAATATTAAATGAGGTGGGTTTACTTGATAGGAATTGTTTCGGATTCGCACGATAACCTGGCAGCTATCCGGAAAGCTGTCGAGTTCTTTAACAAAAAACAGGTAAAAGCAGTGCTTCATGCTGGGGATATTATTTCACCTTTTACTGTAAGGGCTTTTAAAGAACTAACTCCAAAACTTTATTTCGTGTTCGGGAATAACGATGGAGACAAAGTAACGCTTGTAAAGCGTTTTGAAGAAATAGGAGCTATTTCATGCGGAGACTTTGGCGACCTGACAATTGACGGGTTGCATATTGCCCTTCTTCACGGAACAGATGAGACTCTGGTCAAAGCCCTCGCAAGGTCAGGAGACTTCGATGTCATAGTCAGGGGCCACACTCACGACCCCGGAGTCAGGATGATCGACGGGACTCAGGTGATAAATCCAGGGGAATGTTCAGGAGTACTGTCAGGAAAGGCTACGGTTGCAACCCTGGAGATTGCAAACCTGAATGTTGAGATTACTGAACTTAATCTTGACTGACCATTTTTCTATTCCTTTCTTTTTGTCTCCTTTCGGGCAGCGGTTGTATCTGGCCGATAGGGGCAGTAAAACGTTTTCATGGCCTGTTTTGCGGCAATTGACTAACTGATTTTTTTCTGTCCTTCTAGCGGTTTTCCAATAGCTATTTTTTCAATAGTTTCACTTTTGTCTTTCCCTTTTTTTAGCGAGAAAACCTCTCTTTTATTGAAACACAACAGGAGCAACTCAAAGGACCCGGATACAAAACGCAAATCACATAAAGGTGGAAAATCTTTCCTATTTCAGTATCTTTTGAAACAGAATCTCATTAAAAATTATAGCAGTGGTTGAATGAAAACAGAAGAGCAAAAAGAACCCCTTAAACAGAAAGAATCCCTGTCAGGCAGGATTAATGAAACAAAGGAGCCTTCAGGAAAAAAGAGAAGCACGCTCATCTTTGCCTGTTCCGGTTTATCAAATACAGGAAAACTCACCATGCAGGCAGCATCAACCCTGGCTTTCAGGAGACCGGACCTTTACAGGGCTGCAGCTGCGATAAAAGGGCCTGGTCCTGTAGAGGACGCATTGTCCGAAGGCTTCAGAGTTCTTGCTCTTGACGGTTGTGAGGACAGGTGCGCTACAAAAAAGCTTGGAGAGGCAAGGGTACAGGCTGAGATCTATCTTATGGTTACCGAGCTCGGGATTGAAAAAACAAACCCATCTGACGTAAAACCAGAGTATATAGAAAAAATTATAAGGGCTATAAAAGAAGCCTGAATTCATAAACATTCAGAACTCTCTACTGGACTAATTTTTTTCTTTAACTGCATTTTTAACTGCGTTTTTAACTGTTTTTTTCAATATCCTCGCCTCAGAATAGCTGTCAGTTCTTCTGCGTGAGGCATTCGTTCTTCAATTTTTGCGCAGACCGCCTCAATATCATACTCCAGGCGGAAGAACTCTATCTTTCCTGTTTCAGTATCGAAAACCGCACAGCCTGCACGGTTATCTCCATCTCTCGGCTGTCCCACAGAGCCCGGATTTATAATTGTAAGGTCACCAAGTTTTCTGTTCATAGGAATGTGAGAATGTCCAATTACAAGAAACTCTGCTTCCACGGGCTCTATTGCTTCATCTACCATGTTCCTTATTTCTTCATCTGGAGTTTCTGGTTTTATGTATTCAAACATGGAACGTGGGCTTGCATGGGTCAGGTAGAGTCTTTTTCCATCGACTTCTTCTTTGATCAGCAGAGGAAGTTTCTGCAGGTACTCCATCTGTGGCTTATCAAGAATATCCCAGGTATATTCCCGAGTAGCAACTGAGAGATGCTTGTACTTATATCCACACTGGCAGTCCACTTTAAAAGCAACAGCGTTATCGTGATTGCCTCTTAATGTTGGAATATTCTTTTTTTGCAGGAGATCTATACATCTGTCCGGGTCAGGCCCGTAGTCCACAATGTCTCCCAGGCAGATTGCCCTGTCGTGCGGAATATCGAGAACTGTCTGGAGGGCTTCAAGGTTTGCGTGGATATCGGCAATCAGCAGGATTTTCATGGCTATTTCCTCCCTTTTTTCTTTTTTCTTTTCTTTTTCCTCTGTCCTTCTTTTCTTTTTCTTATCTCTTTTCTTTCCTCTTCTCTTGCCTTTCCTTTTACTTTCTTTTTATCTTTCTTGCCTTTATCTTTCAGGTAATACCCTCATGCCAACTCCCATTACGAGCAGATTTGTCTCCATAGGAGGATGGTTCCATCCGTCAGGGGAGATAATCTTTCTCTCAATGGAAACTTCAACCTGGTTCCCGCTAAGCCCGCAGTCTTTCATATAATCTTCAACGAGCTTTTTCCCGAGTTCTGTTGCAGCATTCAGGGCTTCTGCATATACATCGAACCTCAGCCTGCTGCCGGGTGCAAAGACCAGGAAATCCTTGTCCGGGGACATTAGGCTTGCAGGCCTGATCAGAATTTCCACTCTTTTGATTCCTTTTCCTGCCAGGGCTCCCACAGCATTTCCT
>DUIO01000213.1 GCA_013330315.1 Methanosarcina sp.
TTACCGTTGACTATGATTTCCACCGTATCTCCCACTTCCACGCCTCCCAGAGACCTCGATTCCATCAGGGCTCCGAAGCCTCCAGAAACTTCCCTCCCCAGGATTACTTCCCCTCGGTCAGACCTGCTAAGGAATTCCCCACTTATAATGCCATTTTCAAGGTCCGTTACAAACCCTTCATCCACAGGGTCAATCCCGTAAACAGTAGCTCCCATTTCTTTTTCTTTGTAGCGGAATTCCCCCTGGCTCTTCAAGCGAGCTGAGGTCCCGACTACCTGTGGGAGGCTTTCTATTTTCTTCTGGAGGGCTGATGCGTCCTCTATATAGCGTTCCTCTTCTTTTGATTCAACCACAACGTTTCCGGTCTGAAAGTCCACCATAAGCTCATTGAACTTGAGCGTCACCCCAGCTAGCATACTTGAAAAAAGCACGAGCTGAATAAATATAAGGGTCAGAACGAAGACCGTAAAGATTGTAACTCCTTTATTGCCTCGCACAATTGAACGGCTGGCAAGAAAAAAGGAAACTTTAGCCTTTTCAAGCATAATAGGGCATCCTTACCATTTATAGAAACTTCTCTAAGTCGCTTATCCAATCAAATTTTACCTTTCTTTTTCAGATAGAAGAGCACAATTGCAAGTATAAGGACTGCCGCCAGTGCAAAAGGAATAATACTACTGCGCGTTCTGGTAACATTAAAGGTCAGATCCTCGCTAAGCCTGTGATCTCCAAAATCATCCTCGTATTCGACAAGAAGGGTTACTTCCTGTTCTCCTGACTTTTCAGGAATAAAGGTAAAGACTGCAGGTGCATCGTCGTCCTTGTCAAGCCTCCCGAGAAAAGCACTGGTACCCCCGCTTCCGTCAAGCCCTTCTAGTCTTGCTTTGACAAAGCGAGCTTCTCCTTCTCCCACGTTTTCAAGCCGCAGGATCATGGAAACTTTCTGGCCTCTCTCGGGCATTTCAGGATCGAATTTCAGGCTTGCAATATTAATTTTCGCCTGATTCAGCACATTTACTCCTATCTCTTGAGATTTGTTTATCTGAAGGGTCTCAGCTTCATTTGAGGCAGTTATGCGGAGAGGAATCCTGTAAGGCTGCACGCCTGCATTGTTCCCCAAAAGGAGCCTGAAAGACAGATTTTCGGAACTTCCGGCACTCAGGTTTTCAAGGAAAAAGACGTTGTCCTGCAGAGGGATCATGGGTGAAGAACTGTTCAGGTCAAGCATGACGCGAACATTTTTTGCGTTTCCGTTCCCTGCATTCTTAACCGCAGTCCTGAGGTAGAATTCTTCTCCCGGAACGAGGGATCCCGAAGAGATATTTCCCCCATTCACAGGAAAGATTTCAGTACCAATAAGTACAAGGTCAGGGTTTCCTTCTACCCGAATAGGAATTCTTCTCGAAAAATTTGTTCTGTTATTATCTTTGATTGTAAACTCAAGCTGCTGGACACCTGATTTCGCGCCTGAACTGACTGTAAAGTGGAAGTTCAATTCTACTTTTGAGCGTTGCCTTATCTGCTTAATCTGAAAATCACGTTCGGTATTTGTTCCTGAGCCGTATACCCCTGAGGTGCTGTATTTAAAGCTAAAAGGATCAATTTCTTCAATCCCTATATTCACATTCTCAGCTGGCTCGTCTCCTGTATTTTCAACATTGATTTTTATGAGCAGGTCTTCTCCGGGTCTTGCCGGATTCGGGGTAATTTCTGCAATTTCAACCTGAAGATGAGTATCTCCGGATATTACAGCCGCAGAAGCAGGTGCTATCAGGAGGGAAACTATCAGGAGAGATACTATTAGCAGTATCATAGCTACAAAATGTGATTGCGTGTTTCCCGTCTCTATAGTTTCCGCCGGGCCTTTTCCTGAAATGGTAAATTTCATGGGTAACAATCCCTCTCTGGTTTAATCCCTGTCTTGTTTGGTGAACTTTATAGCTAACAATCTCTTGACCTGACTTATAACCGTTACACTTTATTTGCAACCATAACCAGGTTGTATAAGTTGCTCTGGTTTTATATTTGGTTTTTAATGCTTCAATTAGAGTTCAATCTTTATCTCTTAGACTTTCAGCTCTCAATTTTTCAAAATAGTGTCTGGTCTCTGCCGCAATAACTTTTCTCAACGCAAGGAGAGCTATCAGGTTTGGAATTGCCATTAGCCCGTTTACAATATCTGCCAGGACCCAGATTACATCAAGAGTCAGAAAAGCGCCTGAGGCAACGATAAAAATGTATACTATTTTGTAAGGAAGTATCCCTTTTACTCCGAACAGGAATTCCGTACAACGCTCGCCATAATAATTCCACCCCAGGATAGTTGTAAATGCAAAGAATATGAGCCCAACTGTTACTATATAGCTCCCTGTTTCTGCAAGCACGGTCGAAAAAGCGTAGCTTGTCATATATGCCCCTGCAAGTTCTTCTGTCCATGAATCTGTCATAATGAGTACTGTTCCGGTCATGAGGCAGACAACAATGGTATCGAAGAAAGTACCTGTCATGGAAATAAGCCCCTGCCTTGCAGGTTCCTTCACCTTTGCGGCTGCAGCTGCTATGGGTGCACTCCCAAGACCTGACTCGTTTGAGAAGATTCCTCTTGCAATTCCCATTCTGATTGCGAGCATTACTCCTGCCCCAAGAAAACCTCCCTTTGCCGCAGTTCCTGTAAAAGCCGAGCTGATTATCAGGGCAAAGGTTTCCGGAAGTTTTTCAAGGTTCAGGGCTACGATTACAAGGCAGCCCAGCACATAGGCTATTGCCATGAAAGGCACAAGTAGCTGGGCAACAGCCGCAATTCTCCTGATCCCTCCAAGGGTTACAAAGGCTACAAGAAGGCTTATTACGGCCGCGCTCAAAACCTCGGGAATATTAAAGGCGATTCTGGCAGAGTCAACAATGGCATTTACCTGCGGAAAAGTCCCTATCCCAAAAAGCGCTACATTTACCCCGAAAAAGGCAAAAAGAGAAGCAAGGGCTCTACTGTACTTTCTGTGCCCAAGCCCGTTTTTGATATAATACATGGGACCCCCAGACATCTGTCCGTTTGCATCAATACTCCTGTATTTGACTGCCAGCAAAGACTCTGAATACATGGTAGCCATCCCGAAAAAAGCCGCAAGAAACATCCAGAAGAGAGCTCCCGGTCCTCCCGTTTTTATTGCAGTCGCAACTCCTACTATATTTCCAGTTCCTATGGTTGCCGAAAGTGCAGTGGTTAATGCTGCAAAGCTTGAGACATCCCCCTGTATCCCTATCTCACTTTTTCTTGATTTCAGGACATACCTGAGCGCAAGAGGCAGCTTGAAAACCTGAATCATTCCAAGACGCCATGTCAAAAAGATTCCTGTCCCCACAAGTAAAATCAGAAGGGGAGGCCCCCAGACTAATTCATCTATTTTCGTAAGGGTATAAAGGAGATCTATGCTCGGTGTTTCCATTAACTCACTCCGTGTTCTAATAAAGACTAAAATATAATAATTAAAAAAATAAAGAAGCGGTTTTAACGAAGTATTTGTTCGAGATTGGTCTTAAAAGTTGATGTTTGCCTGCATATTTCAAAAAAATCCATAAAACACTAAACCCTCAATGAAACAAAAAGTAAAGCAAAATCCAGAGGCTGATCAAGATAAAAATCTGATACTAAAATTTGATACTAAANNATTTGATAATAAAAATTTGATAAAAAGTAACTTTTATAAAACAAAAAAGAACCTCAAATAAACAAAAAACTCACTATAAGCGTTCTTCCGAATATATTCGATTTTTAAGGCTGCAAAAAAACTTTGAAGCGCCTTGGTGGGTTTTATGGGTCTTAGCGGGTATATGAGAGCAGTTTATTTTCAGTCACATGGACTCCCGAAGAACTTTCCATCATATGCCAGGAAATATCATCTCTGCAAATGATCCTGCGGGTATAAAGGTTAAGATATGCCGGAGCTGCCTGAAAATCGGAGAGACTCTTGATTTAGGGCTTACAGGTGNNGATAAGTCCTTCGAACCTTCTTATTCTCCAGCCTGTCCGGACAAAGAAGAGAAGCAGAAGACTGATTAACAGCATGAAAGGAGTTACGTAAAAAATGCTAATTTCGGTTACTGTAAGGGGATGGACAAGCCCGGAAAAACCCAGAATCAAAAGGATATTTGTAATATTTGATCCTATCACATTTCCGAGAGCTATACTGGCATAGCCGCTGCGAGCTGCGGAAATGGTAACCATAAGTTCTGGAATAGAAGTCCCGACTGCAACAAGGCTTATACCGACAAGGGTTTCTGGGACATTAAGAAGCAGGGCAAAAAATATTGACTGCTCCACAAAATACTTTGCTCCGGCGATTATGGCAATTCCGCCTGCTATGAGTTTGATTGCCTCCATTAAAAGGCTGCCTTTGCAAACGATCTCAACTTCGCTGTTTATTTCTTCCTTATCTTCAGTTTTAACTGCAGTACAGATTCTGTTATCTTCTCTGATCTCTTCTCTGATCTCTTCTCTGATTTCTTTTCTTGTTTCTTCGCCGGGAACTTTTCCTGTCTCTTTTTCCGTTTTAACTCTTCTACCTGTCCCTTCATAA
>DUIO01000358.1 GCA_013330315.1 Methanosarcina sp.
ATTCTTTTTAAGCTCTTTTTGTTCTAAAATAGCATATGCTTCAGGTAAAATCTTTTTATTTCTTAGCTGACCATTATGGGAGTATCTGGAAAATACAATATGCATTATTATCTATTAGTCAAATTCAAAAAACAAGCACATTCGACCCATTATTTTAAAATATTATGGAGTTTTAAGAGAAATTTTTGCTACTGAGACCTCGAGTGATTACCCCTAAAATCATAAATAAAGTTCAAGCTTAAAGAGCTCTATAGTTGTTAAAATGTATTTTTTATAAATACATATAGCTTTAAAGGTTTAAAAACTGTTTTTTTAACTTTTTTTCCCTTATTAACCCTTATTTTTTTAATTAAAGCATTTTAAGCTCTTTTACTTATAAGTATATTTATATTTAATCTGATCGATTTTAGAATTGTCAAGCCGCAGATAGTGGCAGGACAACTGGAATGGAGTTAAATTCAGCTCGGTAAACAACCGAAGAACAATTTAAAAAAACTAGATTAATTAAGCAAAACTAACAGTTCCAAAAACCTAACCGATCTNNAAAATGAAAATAAAAAATAAAAACCGGCGAATAAAATATCTAAAAGATAGCTAAAAAGTTAAAATTTATCTAAATAAATTCTGGGAGTGGGTTAAGTTTGAAAATAAAAAGAATACTGGGTATCTTCATGGCAGTCTGTTTCCTACTGTCAGTAACCGCTGCATCAGCAAGTGCAGCATATGGGGACGACGACAGGTACAAGAAAGACGACGACAGGAACAAATACGGCGACAGAAACAAATACGACAGCCAGAAGAAGAAGTTCGACAACGACAAGAAAAAATATGACAATGAGAANNAATGGTTTAAAATGTACATGAAGTGGATGTTCAGCTATAACATGTGGTTCCGTGGTTACTGCTAATAAAGTGACACGGTAACGCGCTTGTAACGCTCTTTATTGAGGGAGTAAAGAGGGTCATGAGTTTCCCGCCCTTGATGTGGGACAAAGTGGGCCCTCAATAATTTTTTCTTTTCCAGATATTTTTTCTTTTCCAGATTTAAACTACATGGGATTTTAGCCTGAATAAAGTTGCATGAGGTTTTAGCTTGAGTGAAGTTTCAGGTCTCACACATCAAAATCACAATATTCTCACGCCCATGCTTTAACTTCTTGATTAGCCCTCTCTTTTCCAGGTCCGAAAGCAGGAGGCTGACTTTTACTTCCGAGTAATCCAGCCTGCTACGCAGGTCTTTTTGAGTAATCCTGCCCTTATGCCCCCTGATTATGTCAAGGATTTCTTGCAGATCTGTAGAGAGGGGAGGGGTTTTTAGATCAGTGTTTTCAATTTCAGAGTTATCTGCAGGTTTTATTAAAGATTCCGTTATTGAGGCTGTTTTTCCGACGTTTTCAAATTCCGGCTTTATTCCGGGAGCATTTCTATATGTGATTCTGGACAGGAGTCCTGGAATATCAAACTTTCCTGCCTGCGGCTTATCTTTTTTTGCCTTTCTATGTCTTTTAGAGATTTTATAGCCTCCTCCCAGGAGCAAAGAAAGCATAAACGCTACTGGCAAGTACTTCGCTGCCGGAGAGTCGGCTGTGACCTGTTCGGCAGGATTTGCACCGTAGGGATCATCTGTTGCAGCTGCGACTGTTTGCGTTACTATGTTTTCCGAGACCGGGTAAAGCAGCAGGTCCAGTACGTAATTTCCTTCTCCTTCTATCGTGAAAGTTGTTTCTTTTGAATATGTAAGAGTATTGTTCCGGTAATACCTGGCTGTAATCAGGTAATCGCCGGGCATAAGGTCAAAGGAATAAATACCGTCTTTTGCTACTATTGATTGAGGAGGAGTGGAATTTACGTCAATTACAACATCACTTAGAGGTTCAAGTGTATCCCATGCATAGGTTATTCCGTGTACCGTTGCAGTGATGTTGCTGTCTGCTAGGAAAGGCACCCCCAAAATAGGAGCGGGCATCCATAAAGCGAGTAAAGCAGCAGTACAAATAATGCAGGATCTCAGATTCATCTCTACCAGTAAATCCGGATTGTACCGGGATTATGGGGACCAGCTGCCAGTACTATAAATATGAAATCTCTATATTTTTTCGAACACGATAAACGTGTTTATTTTTGGGCCGTTAACCTCCCGACCCGAGATCAAGTATAGAGTTTGTTGTTCATGAGATATTTCGAAAATTTTCTTGGTAAATAAATAATCTGATTTTTAGAATTTTATTAACCCCTTTAAGGCAATCACAGGCAGCTTAAAGTTTGAAGTCTATTTACCGACTTCCAGACCTTCTTTTCTGTCTCTTCCTTTATGCCTGAAGTTATCTTCTCCCTTTTTTCAGAATTTGTTCAATCCCCATTTATCCCCGTTTAAATATGCTGTTTATTTTCCAGTTTGAGATATACAGTGTTTGGTATTGAGTCTGTCAGATCCGTTTTGAGGAAGTGGTTGTGAGGTGGCATTTAAGGCACTTCCTTCTCTGAAAAACGCAATCAGAAGGGATTATTCTAATCTATGAGTAACGATTATGGGTAACAATTTATGGGTCACAATTTATGGGTCACAGTTTCATTTTAGTTTTGGTAATTGATTTAATTCTGGTCCCATTATTTTGCACAGTAATTCATGCTCGCATTTCAAATCAACCCATTTGATTGTGGCCACTGATCACAATTAAGTAAGTATATATACTAGATAAATATTTCATTTATTATTTATTTCTTATTAAATAAAACAATTATGTAGCTGCGGGTAGCCACATAATCAAAATTCTAATTGAATCGCAATTTGTGACTGAAATAATATGATAAATTTTATTTATTTGATCCTTTTGCTTCCTATACTTTTAAAATATGTAGTGAAAACGAATAGAGTGTAGATCAAATGATCAGGCTAAAACCGGATTAATATTTCTTTTCTGTGTTATGGCAATTCTGGTTCATAACAGTTGATGATACCGAAAAAATCGAGTACAGACCTTCATGAGCCGGAAAATATCTGTCGAATATGCCTTTCAAGACTTCACTTCACAGCAGTTATTCTCTTATGAATGGATATCTTCCAGCAAATAACCAAATGGAAAGTCGCAAATTAACTGACAAAAAACAGCGTTTTGGAGAGAATCCTCTACCTGGCAAGTATACTCTCATTTCAAGCATTCATATCTATTACCATTATAGCCGTCAATGTACCCTTTTCTATATCCTTTGTTATAATTGTTTTTGTAGGATCTGGTCCAGCTGTCTTTATAAAAGGGAGATGGAATTTTTGAGAGGTTTTCTCTGCTGCCGTACTGTTTGCAATCCTTTTCACTCTGTTTTTTGCCATCGCTGTACCCTTTCCTATAACCGTCGTAGTAACCATTATCACCTGCAGCTGCTGGTGCAACCGTTACTGATAATGAAAAACATATTATTAGCAAAAAGGCGAGAATTTTCTTTATATTATCGAATTTTTTATATCCCATAAATTATACTCCTGAAATTGTATTCCTAAAATTATACCCTTTAAATTATACCTGTCAAATTATACCCCTTAAATTGAACTTCTTGAATTATATTACTGATCTATTTTTTATCTCTGGTTTATTCAAAGTCAAAATCATTTTTTAACCCATAATTTATTCTTTAATCCCCTTTAACTCATAATCTNNCTAATATTAATTGGCTTAAATATAAATATGCTTATAATAAATAATGGCTTAAAACAATTTAATTAAAAAAATAAATGTTTTTAAACTTTTTATTTTAAATAAAACTTTGAATAATGTATTTAATGGTTATAGATCCTCTAAAAAGGCTTATTTATTAATCATGCACATAACACTTGCCTTCCATTCACGCCTGATAGTGGGAAGGCAAAGGAAGATCTCATAGATATATCGGCCAGATCTCGGCTAGCTTTTGGTTTATTGCTCTGGATGTGGATATCTAACTGCAAAAAAAGTTTCAACTTTATATTGAAATGTTGTCGGGTTTAATGAGATATATCTATTAGCCTCTTATACTGTTATTATAATAATTCATAATCAACTGCCAGATAATAGATTTACGCGGAAAATGTACTTCTGTTCAAATTCAAAAATAATTACTGATAATGGTGAGAAATGCGAGAAATCCTTTATATTCTTATTTAGTTCAAGCATTATAGTTCAAACCTATGTATAAAATTACATACGTAAATTCTGGTGGCATTTCTACTTTCAGGTAAAAATATTATGATAATCCAGGCTGACAGGATGCAATGATATGGGAACAAAGAATAATACCACGAGCAGAGAGAAAAAAGAAGAATCAAAAGTGGAACAAGAGCCCCCTGAAAAAGAACAATTGCCGGAGGGGGAGCAAGCACCAAAAAATGAACAGCAACCAGAAGAGGAACAGCCTCCGAAACAGGGAGCAGAAGAGAAACCTGAACTTGAGGAAGACAAACAGGAACCTGAACTTAAAAAGGAAAAACAGAAGAAACCAGAAGAAAACTTTCCCATCGCGGGCATTGGCGCGTCGGCTGGCGGGGTAAGTGCATTCGAGGGATTCTTTTCAGGTATTCCCAAAGATGTCAATACTGGAGTAGCCTTTGTAATAGTACAGCATCTTGACCCAAAATACAAAAGTATACTCACTACCCTGATAAGCCGCTACACAAGCATGCCGGTCTTTGAAGTTGAGGAAAGTATGGAGGTCAGGCCTAATTGCGTTTATGTTATTCCGCCTAACAGGGACCTGGCTTATCATGAGGGGCTGCTTCACCTGATTGAGCCTGCGAAGCCACATGGTCACCGCATGCCTATTGATTTCTTCTTCCGTTCCCTGGCCGAGGAAAAGAAAGAGTGGGCTATAGGGATTGTGCTCTCAGGTACAGGCAGTGACGGAACACTGGGAATAAGGGCAATCAAAGCTGAAGGCGGCATGGTAATGGCGCAGGCCCCGGAGTCCAGCGAGTATGACAGCATGCCGCGCAATGTCATAGATACCGGTTTTTCAGATTATATTCTTCCGCCGGAAGAAATGGCTGCCCAGCTTATTTCCTATGTGTCCCAGGTTTTTGGGAAAGCATATCATCTGGCGCCCAGAACGGAAGACTCAATGAACAGGATATTCAACCTGATATTTTCGCAGACAGGCCATGACTTTTCCCGATACAAAAAAGGCACCATTACCCGGCGCATTGAGCGCCGTATGGCTGTTCATGCAATTAAAAACCTGGATGAATACGTGAACTATCTAGAGCAAAAACCTGCCGAAACAGAAGCGCTTTTTCGCGACTTTTTGATCAGCGTTACCAGTTTTTTCCGCAATCCCAGGGCGTTTGATGCGCTTCAGGAAGAAGTTGTACCGAAACTCTTTGCCGAAAAGCACCTGCATGAAACGGTACGAATCTGGGTTCCGGGTTGTTCCACAGGTGAAGAAGCTTACTCAATCGGTATCCTGATCCAGGAGCATATGGAGGCTTTAAGGCGAACTTTCAAGATACAGATTTTTGCAACTGACATTGATAGCAGGGCTATCGAACGTGCCCGCACCGGCATATACCCTGCCAGCATTTCTGTTGATGTCTCGCCTGAAAGGCTGGAACGCTTTTTTACCCTGAGCCCGGATGGCAGCTACCGCATTAATAAAAATATCCGTGAAATGGTAATCTTTTCCGAGCATGACCTTACCAAAGCCCCGCCATTCTCCAAACTTGATCTGTTAAGCTGCCGCAATGTGCTGATCTACATGGACTCGGAGCTGCAGAAGAGACTTATACCCCTCTTCTACTATGCATTGAACCCCGGCAAATATCTCTTCCTGGGTTCTTCAGAGACAGTTAATGGGTTCACAAACCTTTTTGATACTCTGGACCGCAAGGCGAAACTGTATCANNAGCAGGCAGAATTCTGGGTCTGAACAATTCCAGTCCATAGCAACATATATCCCGCAAAGATTGGAGTCAAGGGAGGTTCCAGCAAAAGTGGTTGAGATCCCTGTCCAGGGCAAACCCAAATATCGTGAGCTGACCGAAAAGATTTTGCTTCAAAATTATACCCCGGCTGGTGTGCTCGTAAGCGAAAAAGGCGATATTCTTTATATACATGGACGGACCGGCATGTACCTCGAACCGGCTCCTGGCGAAGCTGGAATGAACATTCTCACTATGGCTCGCGAGGGACTGCGCCAGAGGCTGACCATTGCCCTGCAAAGAGCGAAAAATGATAAAAAACCATTATTTTACTCCGAAGTGCAGGTTAAAACCAATGGTGACTTTACCAGTGTTAATCTGGTAGTAATACCTGTAGCTGCAACTCCTTACGCATTAGAAGGACCTGATCTCCTCCTTATCATTTTTGAGAAAGCTCCAGTATGGGAGCAGAAAAAAACCGAGGAAGCGGTTTCAGGAGATTACGGGAACGCAACGGAATCTGACGTGCGAATGTTGAAGTTAGCGGAAAAGCTGCGTATCAAAGAAGAAGAACTTAAAGCCACCAATGAGGAATTGCAGACCTCTACGGAAGAACTCAAATCATCCAATGAAGAAATGCAGTCTGTAAATGAGGAGTTACAGTCTACTAACGAGGAACTGGAGAGCTCAAAAGAGGAACTGCAGTCAGTTAATGAAGAACTGGCTACTGTCAATGCCGAACTGCAAAACAAAGTTTCCGATTTGACTCAGGCAAATAATGATATGAATAACCTGCTTGCAGGCACGGATATAGGTACTCTCTTCGTGGACTATGGAATGCGCATTATGCGTTTCACTCCTGCAGTTACGAACCTGGTCAACCTGATCCCGTCTGATGTTGGACGGCCTATATGGGATATTGCCACAAGTATCGTGGGATATGACCACCTTATAAGTGACATAAGAGAGGTGCTGGACAAACTGATACCCAAAGAAATTGAAGTCCAGACCCGGAGTGGTATGTGGTTCCTGATGCGTATCAGACCTTATCGCACTCTTGATAATGTTATCAAAGGAGCCGTGATCACTTTTATAGACATTACCGAATTAAGGCGGTCGAGGGAGTTGCTGAAGGAATCCGAAACTATTAAACGCCTGGGCGTGGTTGTGCACGATTCGAACGATGCTATAACTCTGCAGGACCTGGAGGGACGTATCCTTGCCTGGAACCCAAGAGCAGAGAAGATGTACGGCTGGAACGCAGCAGAAGCTCTAAAAATGAACATTAGCAGCCTGGTCCCGGACAACCTGAAAAGAGAAGAGCTGGACAAAATAAAGAAACTTAGCCAGGCTGAAGTTCTGGAACCCTACCGCACCCAGCGGCTCAGCAAGAATGGCAGGATAGTGGAGGTATGGCCGACTGCCAGTTCACTGGTAGATGAACATGGGAACACATATGCTATTACAACCACAGAGCGGGAAATTAAAAAATGAGCATGGATAAGACTCCCAGGCTCCGAAAAATCAAAACGCTGTCACTGAAGATAACATAAAGTTACCGGAAAAGCCTGGAGTATTCAAATTGGTTCGGGATGTTAATCTATGTCTGACCTATCCATGTCTGATCTGCTGACAGGCATAAAGAGAGTTCTCAGAGATTTTTGATGAAAATTCTCATCAATCTATACAAATATTTACAGAACTTTGGTTTTGTAAATATTTTATAAATATCTATTCTCTGTTTGAAGTCCTTTTACTATAGCTCCCTTGAAGTGCTTTTTCAGGTAAAAAGAACTATCTTTAAATTTTAAGGCTACTGAAAAAATAATAAAAACACTATTAATATTAAATTGTTGTTTGATTTTAAAATATTTTATGTAAAACTAACTTTTTTTAAGGAATAATTTTTCTGATAATTAATTTAAAATATCAACGGGACGTTGTATATTCTAACGGGGAAAAACAGGTCAAAAAGAGTGGAAAAATAACTGGTAAGGTATGTGAAAAAATTGCCTGGGAGATATTTGTCCGGTTCCGAACAATAAACTTGGGGAGAATCTTCGGAACCACCGTATCGGGGGCTATGGCAGAAGGAGCATGAATCTTTCGGGCAATTTCCTCCTGTTTCTCAAATGTCATCTGTAAAGATCAGCAGCTTAAACTAACATAGTATAGGGCAGGGCTCAAAACGGATAATTCATAATTCCCCGTCCGGTCTCTCGTCCGGTCTTGTTAGATATTTTATAATCCAGTCTTTTACTTCCACGTAGATCTCTTCGGATACTTCATCCAGTTCATGTCCCGCACTGGCATCGTATACTTCTATTCTTTTAGGTTCGTGTGCCATATTATAAGCAAGTACCGAAACATCGGGAGATATGGCTTCATCTTCCTCTCCGTGGATCAGAAACACTGAAGTGTCTTTTGGGAGGAAAGAGATTGGATCAATTCCACGACCCTGGGTTGAGAGCATAACTATGGTTTTTACTTTCTTATTGTTATAAGCAGCTTGAACGATAACCGCACCCCCAAAAGAGTGTCCTATCAAGCCAAAAGTCCTTACGTTTTCAGATTCCAAAAACTCAAGCCCTACAAGAACGTCTATTAAAGCCTCAGCCAGATCTTTTGGGTCTCTGAATTTTATTCTCAGTGCACTTATGCCTTCATCTTTCAGGTCGGCAGATAAACGCGGGTAAAGGCTGTCAGCGGGACTGTCAAAACCTCCGCCTACCCCCGTGACCATAATTACCCCTTTGTCTGTCCCCTCAGCTCTGTAATAAGCATAATCTATTCTTCCACGGCTGGTTTCTATCTTAACGAATTCAAACAAATCTTTTTGTTCTCTTCTTACATCGAGAATAACGGTTTCAAGATCATGTTTTTCAATCTTAATTATCTCTGTGCCCCGCAGCTTTGTGCCCCTCAATCCCGTACTTTCCATAAGTATAATTTAAGCTATTAATTATTAGTCACTTATGGATAACATTAAATTTTTAGCAATAGCTGAACCGTTAATAATATTGGTAGAAGGAGCGATGATTAAGCATTAATGTTGACTATTCCTTATAAATGTGACAAATGGAAAATTTATTCCTTTATAACCCATCAGTTACTTCAAAAGTAATTATGAATTCCGTTCCCTTGTCTCGATTAAGCTTGATTTCTCCGTCCAGCTGATCGACAAGGATAGATACCAGTTGCAGTCCCAGTGATTCGACATTCCCCAGTTCTATGTTTTCAGGAATTCCTATTCCGTTATCCGATATTGTCAGGCTGAAAAGGGATTTATTTGTTTCATTATCCTCTTTTTCCTTACATAGATTGATTCGGATTTCTCCCTCTTTGTCTCCGGGAAATGCATATTTGAGTGAGTTGGAAACGAGTTCGTTAACAATTATTCCTAAAGGGACGGCAATATCCATATCAAAGAAGGCATTTTCTTCAAGATTAATGTGAAGACTAAGGTTTTCATCTTTGAGGCTGTACGTCTCTAAAAGGTTTTCAGCTAATTTTTGAAGGTATGCAGAAAAGTTTAGAGTATCTGTCCTTGCTCCTTTATGCAGTTCTTCATGGATAAGAGACATTGAGACTATTCGGTTCTGATTTTCTTTGAAAGCTTCAAGAACCTCTGAAATAGTGGCTGTGCCCTTATTTTTGAATTTTTCAGCCTGGAGATCGAGAAGAGATGAAATTACCTGCAGGTTATTCTTAATCCGGTGATGAATCTCTTTTTTGCGTGCGGTCTCAATATTTTTAAGGAATTTCTCTGTCTCCTTTCTCTCGGTAACATCATAAATCGTGCCCTGATAGAACTCCCGTTCTTCATTTTTTTTAATTTTCTGGTAAATCTCGTGAACCCATCTGACTCTTCCGTCCTTTTGTTTTATACGATATTCAACATTTCCATAACCCGTAGATTGAAAATTCCGGACTTTTTCCTCTTCTTTGAGAACTAGAGGCAGGTCATCAGGGTGGATTATCTCTTTCCATTTTATACGGGATGAAAAGTCTCTTTCCTTATACCCTGTGACCTCTTCAACAGCCCCATGCATATATACTGGAATAAAGTTTTCATTACTCTGATAAACAATGCCCTGGAAGTTTTTTATGAAAGATCGGTATTTCTCTTCGCTTTCTTTTACTTTATTCAACGTGAGCTTCCAGTCTGTTATATCTTTAATTACCCCAATAGCCTCGTAAGGGCAGCCCTCATGGTTCTTGAGGTAGATTCCTTTATTTTCTACCTCAATGTAAGTTCCATCTTTTCTTCTCAACATTAATTCTTCTTTATACTTATCTTCGGTAACTTCCATATCTCGGAATACTTTGACAATTTGATGATTGGTATTTACAGAGTAGATATTCGTAGTCCAGACGTACTTACCAAGTCTCTGAAATTCTTCAAAACTATACCCTGTGACTTCTTCTATGGCACCTGCCCAGGTGCACCTATCTGCCCTTAAATCATAGTCGTATACTAGCTGTCCTGTCTGTTCTGTAATAATCCTGTATATTTCTTTACTTTTCAGAATTTTTTTTGCTGTCTGTTCACCTTCTGTTGTATCCCTGGCTATGGTCAGGACAGCCGCTGGATTTCCAAAAGCATCTAAAATTGGGGAAAAAGTCAATAAGACATTTATTATCTTGCCGTCCTTTCTTAACCGCAAGGTTTCATAGTGATGTATCCTTTCTTCAGACCTGGTAAGTTCGTTCAGTTCTTCTGTTTCTTCGACCAATATGGGTGGATCGAGGATGGATAAAGGCTTTCCCAAAATTTCTTTAGCCAAATAGCCATAAATTCGCTCTGCTCCTTTATTCCAGCCGGTAATTATACCGTCAAGGGATTGGGTTATAATGGCATCATCAGTTAATTCGAGAATATTTGCAAGTATCTCAGTTTCTTCTGTTTTTTTATATCTTGAATTTTCTACCAGTTCCCATTCTCCTTCCTTCTTAATCAAAGAAAACTGATGATCCGTAATTATATCCATTATGCCGGTCGCGCTGCATTTCTCAAGAGGATAGGCGCAAAGAGCTATTATCCGGCACTTGCGTGTGATCCGGTCCACCTCTTTTTCATAATCAATGTTTCCCAGGTCTATCTCTTTCAGCCAGAGAGTATCTTCAGCCAATCTCAAACCTTCATAGCCGCTGGCCAGTGCATAATTGAGTTTCCCAACTCTGGATTCCAGAGTTTTTTCAGGGCTGAAAATCCCGTCTTTAAAATACAATTCTGTATAAGAAATAATTTCAATTTGCTTTTTATCCAGATAAACATCAATATCAGGAATATGTTTTTCCAGGGCTTCTTTTGATTCTTCCAACCCCGGGGATTGTGGTGTGATCCAGACGCATAATTCGTTATTCTCCAGTCCTGCTTTAAAGTAAGGCACGAGTATTTCCATCAAATCTTCTTCTGTCCGGTAGAATTGACAGAAATGTGTCCCCCACGGCACATCCCCAATAACGCCAAGACCGGAATTTCTCGGTTTTTCTTTTACCATACCTCTCTCCAGTTGCCGGTAAAAAATTTGAGCGTATATGTTTACTCTTTTTTAGCAATAAGCTATTTACTATATTCTGAATTAATACTTTTTATATCAGTAGCTTTCCAAAAACTATTTTGAATTAAACAGGTTTATTTTGCAGTTTTTTCAGGTTAATATGAAATTGTATCAAAACTCTGGATAAAAGATAAAAGATAAAAGTTCATCAGGTATATTCCAATAATAGGGGATCGATTCCAGAACACATGACGCAAAATTGAGGAAAAATTACAGAGATTAAAAATAGTATTTGCCGGTTATTACTGAAACCAGCAGCTAATAGCAGCTAATAGTATTGGCAGAGACAGATAAACATCCTTAGTTCTTTTAGTCGTAGGGCCTTTCTAGCTTTTCGAGTATCCTTGGATGCTCTTTAATCCCCGAATGCTCTTTAACCCTCGGATGCTCTTTAACTCCTGAACTCTGTTCCTTGAACTGTTTTTCAGATAGCTGAGGCCTGAGACCGTCAATATTCAGGTTAGCTCTTTTTGCTCCTGCCATATACACGCTTTCAAGAAAATCCAGCACAGCCTTCTCGGGAGAATCTGCATTTCGGACGTCTTCATACATCAGGAACGCTTCCCCTGCTTCAGGGCTCCAGAAGGCTTCTTTCGGTCTCAGCGGCTCTTCCATAAAACCTTCAGGCTGCGGGTGCATATACGCATAAAAAGCAGGCTCCCTTACATTCTGGTCTCCTGCCCAGAACCCAAAACTGATTATCTCATGCGAAGAAGCTTCACGCTCAACAGGGTTTGCTCCTTCCTTCACAGGGGCAGGCCTGCCTGAAAACAGAGTAAAAGCCAGGTCAGCATGGTGCCAGAAAAAATGTACCGGCGAACCTTTGCCTGTAAACCAGCCCCTGAAAACCTTAAAAATAGAATCGACCTGTACAAGAATTCTCCAGAACCTGTTTGCATATTCTTCATCATAAGACGAGTGCTGGTAATCGGATGCAAATGGCTCTGTCACTCCGGGGATGTCATAAGGCACGGGCTTGACATTTGCCGTAATCCCCAGTTCATTGAGGCATGAAAAGACTTTCTCGTAGAACCCGGCAACCGAAAGGCCCTTCAAAGGCACGGTTTTTGAGTCCCCTTCACTTGTCTCTATCCTCAAAAGATGTCCGCTATCCCTGAAATTAAATTCCATTTCAAAGGTCATGTCCTCATAAGGAATAGGTCCGGTCGTAAGCCCGCGCACCGAAACATAAAATGGCACATGCCACCAGTGGTTCATTTTCGGATGCAGTGCAAGCCTTACCTTTCCAACAACCTGCAGAAACAGATGAAGCGTATTCTTCGTATCTTCCCATTCTTCAATCGGCAAAGCCGGAAACTGAACGTCCCTTGTAAAACTGGTATTTACCATGATTATCCCCCTCTAGAAAATTTCCCAAATTAATTACACTAAATTCAGGTCTGCTTTAACCTGATTTAGTTATATGATTTGTTTTTTATATAACCCCGACAATTTATAAATTTAAAATATTTCCTCTCCCGGGGTAAAAAAGTTAGAATATGATACTAAAACAGGGCCTTTCAGGCTTATTGTTTAAGCTTATCTTTCAGATAACCTTCAAATGTTCTACATATTCTATTACCGACCCGTCAGCATGTTTTACCGTCATGTTCCTGCCGGTCGGGACTCTTGCCGGTCCCCGTAGAATTTCAGCTCCTTTTTCTTCCAGATAAGCCCTGAACTCATCGAGAGAATCGACAAGGAAAGTAGCCTGTGTTCTTCTGAACGGCTTCAGAGTTTCTTCAGAACCGGCTATTAATAGAACGTTCCCTACCTGAGCCAGTTCCAGGCCTATTTGAGGCATTTCAAAATGCATAGTTGCAGGTTCGCCAAGGAGTTCTTTGTAAAATTCGAGGGCGGAATTAAGATCAGTTACATAAAGGCGAGAGAGGGTTTGAAGGATTTTCATACTGCTAAACTCTTTTTTATTTAGTGTAAAATTCTCGAAATATTTATGCTTTTCATTCCTGAGTAAACCGGAACACACTAATAAATCTACTCCAGTCCTGTTTTTCCTTATCTAACCGATGACCTTTATCATAGAATTTTAATTTCAGGCTTAATTTCAGGCTAGAAATAAAAAAATTTAAAATCTTAGTAAGTGTTTTACTAGTTATTTATGCCTGATTATACGAATAAAGGATAAAAGGAAAAAATAAATGAAAACTAAGAAAAAATTATTTCAATCAGTTTTGGTATCAGCAATTTTTATTTTATTTCTACTTGTTGTGTCGTCTGCAGCACTGGTAAATAAAGAATTGGAAAATTCGGTTATTCCGGAAACCGGAATAGAACAAAAACCCGTTTATGGTGCAGAATATTCAAACGTCGAAATCCCATCATGGTTTATTCCAGGCTCAATATTTTCCGCAAACCTCACTGTAAAAAATACGGGTAAAGAGACCTGGGTCAGGGATGGCAAAGAGCCAGTTTTCATATCTTACCACTGGAAGCGGGCTGATGAAACTGTTATTCATGATGGGCTCAGGACATCTCTTGAATATAATGTAAGTCCCGAATCCATAATAAATTCCAGTGTCCTGATAGAGACACCTGATCTGGAAGGGAATTATACACTTACTATAGACCTTGTAAAGGAGGAGGTTACTTGGTTTGAGATTCAGGGTGCAAATACCTTTGAAAAAGAAATTGAAATCTCAAAAAGCTTCCTGGAACAGAAAGGAACACTCGAATACAAGACAGACTATCCGGAAATAAACGAACTGAATAATCTTATAGTAAGTACAACCAATTCTTCAGCAAATGTTTTTATAGACCACGGGAAACTGGTTTTTGGGTTTTATGCAGGTTCAGGTTACCCGCAGGTCTGGGTTCGCGACAGTGCAACTATTATTCAAACAGGAAGATATCTTTTCCCTGATATTTACTTTGGTTCCTGGATTGAAGCATTTTGTGAAAATCAACCTGAAAACGGTTCTATTTACGACTATATTTCCCCATATGGCAATGATAAAAACACAGTTGAAACCGATCAGGAAGCAAGTCTTGTCCATTCTGCGTATCTATATTATAAAATGACTGGAAATACTTCGTGGCTTGAGAAACCTGTGCGGGAAAAGAGGATTGTTGACCGGCTGGATGATTCCCTTATGTGGGTTTTACTGAACCGCTATAATAGCAGCTACGGATTGATAACAGGGGCTCATACTGCAGACTGGGGTGATGTCCAGTTTGAGGACGCTCCCGGGACTCATATTTCAGATAAAACACACTGGATATGTGATATCTATGATAATTCCATCTTTTTTCAGGCATGTAACGAACTTTCAATGATGTATTCAGATCTTGAAGAAAACGAGAGGGCAGCTTTCTGGGCTGATACTGCTTTTTTGATTAAAAAAAATACAAACAAACACCTCTGGCAGCAGGATAAAGGATATTATAAAATGCATATCCATGTCTCACCTGTCCGCCCTGAATTTAATGAAGATGGGATGTTTCCGATGGGTGGAAACGTGATTGCCATAAAGTCAGGCATTGCAAACCATTCCCAGGCAGAGCAGATCTTTGAAACTGCCATAGAAAGAAAAAAACAGGTAAATGCAAGTACAATCGGTTGTGTCCTCACCCCTGCTTATCCTGCAAAATTCTTTGTAAATCCATGTATGGACGAGGAATATGAGTACCAAAACGGTGGCCAATGGGACTGGTTTGCAGGTAGATTGATTCTTCAGGAGTTTATTAATGGTCGGAATGAAGACGCACTTATCCATCTGAGAGAAATAGCAAGCCAGGACAATCGCCTGGGAGGATTTTACGAATGGCATACCCTTAACGGTACAGGCAAAGGGAGCCCAATTTTTCTAGGAAGTGCCGGTGTGCTGGGGCAATGCATAATAGAGGGCTATTTTGGTGTGGACCTTTCGGCTAACACTCTGGTAATTACGCCAGGGCTCGGGACAAATAACGGCTCCATATCTCTATATGAACCTGCATCAGATATCCGGCTCTCATACAATTATACCATGCCTCAGAATAACACCGTACTATTTGATTATGAAACAAATTACCCGGGAGAAATAAGATTTAATTTCCTGATACCTGAGAATAAAAGAGTTTACATAGACTCTGATATTCTTCCTCCAAGTGCTTACTATAATGGCAAAAATGGAAAATATCTTACATTTAGCAGTGAAAGCAACAGGTCAGCTTACAAAATTGTTTACTACTGATCTGTCCCACAGGATCTCTGAAATTCCGGAAACTGTATAAATTTAAAGTGAGGTTTTCCTCATTTCTTTTTATTGGATAGATTCATAAAAAGTTTAAAATGCCGTTTTTGTCGGAGATTTTGCCGGGCATAGATATTACGGTTGTATCTTTTAAGTTGTGGAAACCAGGGATTTCAGTCTGCTGACTACCAGCTTTCTGTATTCAACAAGTCTGTGGTTCCAGTAATATTCCCTGATTTCTGTATCCTTTATCCTTTCTTCATTTTTGATAACGGGCTTTATGTATCCCAGTAAAAAGGCTATTCCTGTATAATGCGGTCTTTTTAAGGTATAATTTAACACATTCAGCATTATAAGTACAGGATTTTTGTTTAAATAGTAGGCCATATACCCGTTGTATTTATAGCCTTTCCACAGTCCCTGGGCACTGCTTGTTAGTCTTTTTTCTATCATCCGGATTTCGTTAAACCTCTGGATATGCCAGCCACGCAGTATAGCTTTTACGTTTGATATCGAATCTGCAGAGGGTTCCAGTGAAAAGCCATCGGTATCAAAAAAGCATTCTTTTGACCAGACCCTTCCCGTGCCCGAGGGGAAGTTCTCAGCCTGTCCGGACAGTTCTAACTTTCCATTAATTTCGTGGTACAGCCCGCCGCTTGCAATGCCCAGTTTTTCGTTGTTTTCAAATTCATGGAGTATTTTTTCAAAATACTCTTTTTCCAGCACCGTGTCCGCATCCATCGAAGCAATGTAATTATAACTTATTTTGTTTCTCTCACAATATTTTATTATGAAGTCAAAGCCGCTTTTATAAACATAGGACACGTGAAAAATTATGTCTCTTGGCTGAGGCGGCAAATGTATAGTTTTTATCCAGGAATATCTGGACACGAAACGGTGTATTATTTTTGGAGAATTGTCGGTACTTCCGTCATCAATAATTAGCCAGAGAACAGGTTTTAAAGTTTGATTAATTACGGATTCCGCTACTTGCCGAAGAAGCTTTTCTTCATCTTTTACAGGCGTAATCAACACATACACAAATATTCATTCCCCCTCAATAAGTAAAGAAATTTATGGGGATATATAGTTACCGTGTTAAGTTNNTAAGTTATTTAGCCCTATTTTAAGTTCTATTTACGGGAAGTACTGAGGCAATTTTCTGGATTCTTATACCTGTCCATATACACTTTAGTAATGATTTAAGGATTAGTTTAACAATAAAGTTATATTCTTTTATTGCATTGTCCTTATAGATATTTTTATGCAGACCGTCAAATCCCTTGCAAGGAATAGTGGATTTTTGTTTCTTAACGGCGTTGCAACCAATATTCTCAGCTTCTTTGCAATGCTATACATTGCCCGTTACCTGGGGCCCGAAGATTACGGAATCTTTTCTTTTGCTTTTGCTTTTATCTATTTTTTCAGCTTTATTCCTGACATGGGAGTTCATCAAATCCTTGTAAGGGAAGCTGCAAAAGAACCTGAAAAAGCAGGGAAACTGATCGGTAACGGGACTATTATAAAATTTTCTCTCTCCATAATTGCCTTATCCGTGGCCCTTATTTTGATAACTCTCATAAATTTTCCCCCTTCAACAAAAAATGCTCTTTATATCGCTTCGATTGGTCTGCTTATAAGTGGGACCGGAGCTTACGGAATCATATATGAAGCAAAACTGAGAATGGAATACTCTTTAATGTTCAACCTTGCCAGCAGGGTTTTTCTTCTTGTATTTATTTTTCTCGCAGTGGCTAACCATTCAACGCTTAATATCTTCGTTTTTGCCTCGGTCTCAGCCACTCTCGTACATAATATACTGATGGTCTTATTCTCAAAAAAGCTTGTTAAGGTTTCTTTTGAGCTTGATTCTTCTTTGATAAAGCAGCTCTTAAAAGAAGCTATTCCAATAGCAGTTGCCTCGGTCTTTACAGTGGTTTATTTCAAGATCGATGTACTCATGCTCTCATTTTTGCGCGGCGACGCCGAAGTCGGGTTTTATTCCGCTGCTTATCGCCTTACAGATGCACTTGTCTTCCTTCCTGCAGCGTTTACAACCTCAACGTTTCCTTTAATGTCCAGGTACTTTAAGGACTCATTTGATTCGTTCAGTTTTGCATATGCCAGGACTTTTAAGTATCTTTTCGCTGCAGGTCTACTAATTGCAGTCCTCGTAACCTTTGCTTCGGATAAAATCATTCTGACCTTTTACGGACCCGAATACCAGAAATCAGTGATTGCGTTACAAATCCTTATCTGGGCAACGGCTATTACGTTCATAAGTGTTCTCATCAGTTCTACATGCGTTTCGAGCGGAAACCAGCAAATAATCTCAAAAACATCTATTTTAGCTGCATCCCTGAACGTAATTCTAAATATGGTTCTCATACCTTCGTCCGGATATGTGGGTGCTGCTGTCGCTACCGTGTTTTCAGTATTGGGGTCAATGATTTTCGGGCTGTTCTGGATTCATAAAAACCTTTTACATGAAAACCCGCTCAAAGGAGCTATCTCTCCCATTATAGGCGCAGTTGTGGTCTCTTTAGTTATTGTCCTGCTGAGGTCATATACGGACATCCTGCTCCTCAGTGTTGCTTCAATCCCTATTTTCATTGCAGTCCTTTATATCACAGGCTGGATAGACTCTGATGACAAAATTATTTTTTCAAACTTATTTCCCGCAGCACACTTTGATACAAAGAGGTCCTGACCTGTTATGCAATAAATTNNCAGAACTGCAGATTCCTGTTTTAAAAAATGAAATGTCAGCCGGAATGAATGCGAAAAAAAAACTTAAGCTCCTTGAAGAAGCTGAATTTATAAAATTCATGAAAGAAAGAGGCGAATACGCTCTTTATTCCAATTCAGAAAATTCTATTGGCTGGATTTCTGAAAACCTTGGTTTTACAGGGTTACCTGAGAAAATAGAGAGTTTCAAAAACAAAATCAAATTCAGGAAACTGCTTGAAAGAATATACCCTGACTTTTATTTCCAGGGCATTGAGTTTGAAAAACTGGACGAGATTCGTGTCAATGAGATAAAGAAGCCCTTTATCATAAAACCTGCTGTAGGCTTTTTTAGCCTTGGAGTGTACAAGGTCTCAAATGACAAGGAATGGAATTCGGTTCTAAAGCGTATAAAAGCTGAGGTCAGGGAAATCAAAGGACGCTATCCATTACAGGTCCTTGATGCAGGAACATTCATCATCGAAGAAAACATCGAAGGAGAAGAATTTGCGGTTGATGCCTATTTCAACAGCGCAGGAAAACCCGTAGTCCTCAATATCTTAAAACATATCTTCTCTTCGGAAAATGATGTCAGTGACCGTGTATATTTTACTTCGAAAACCGTTATGGAAACTTACAGGGAAACGGTTGAAGACCTTTTAAAGGAAATAGGAAAACTTGCCGAGCTCAGAAACTTTCCTCTGCACATGGAACTGCGGATAGGAGCAGACAGGCGGGTCCAGCTAATAGAACTGAACCCGATGCGTTTTGCAGGCTGGTGTACAACGGATATTTCTCATTTTGCCTACGGTATTAATACTTACAAATATTTCCTGGAGCAGCTTGAGCCTGACTGGAACGAAGTTCTTGCAGGCATGGAAGGAAAAAATTTCTGCCTTGTGATTCTGAATAAATCTGCAGAGATCGATTCAAAATCGGTAAAAGCTTTCGACTATGAAAAACTGCTCTCTGATTTTGAAAAACCCCTGGAACTCAGGAAAGCTGACCATGAAAAGTACGGGCTGTTTGGATACCTGTTTACAGAGACAAAGGACAGTAACTGGGACGAGATTGAAAGGATCCTGAAATCGGACTTGAAAGAATATATCACTTTTGCATAATTCGCTCTCAATTTCAGTATGGAATTTTGCCTTCTATGCTTGGATATTTGATATTTTATATTTGAGTATTTAAATATTTGAATATTTGAATATTTGAATATTTGAATATTCAAACATTCAATCAGCAGGTATTCAAATTAACCGGGCTTCTTCAGTAATTCTCAGCGTAATGATTTGTGGGAGGATTTGGAAGAGGAGCTGTAACAATGTCGAAAGGTATCAAGGATTGAGAAGAATATAGAAGGCAATTATATTATCGAAGGCAATTATATAGTAGCTAATATATTGTTCAGGGGAATATATTTTCACATAGCTTTTTTGTAATGAAAGGGGGAGAAATTATTGGGAAAATAAAATTTTTTGGTATTGTGATCGTTACAATGCTACTCATCTCAGTGACACTGTTTGCTTCCGGCTGTTCTCAAAGAGAGCAGGAAAATGAAACTGGTGGTATGGAAAACAAAACTGATAGAGCGGAAAATGGAAGCCGAAATTTAATGACGGAAGTTGAAGGAGCGCCCCAGGAAATTTCAGATGCTATAAAAAGAAGTGATAGAAATATTATACAAACACTGGCTGACAGAAATTTCGTAACCCTTGTTGAGCTTATCAACATTGCAGGGCTTAATGAAACTCTGGCTGAAGACGGGATCTATACCGTTTTTGCGCCAACCGATGAAGCCTTTGACAGACTCCCGGAAAATGCAGTTCCCGCTCTCAAGAACAATACTCCGGAGTTGAGAAGAGTCTTAACTTATCATGTTGTTGACGGCAAAATATTGATGGAAAATGACATAAAGAACCTTGAAAGCATAAGGACACTTGAAGGAGGAGAACTTAGCGTCAATGTAACAGCCACCGGTATACAGATTGAAGGCGCAAATATAACGGATGCGGATATCATAACAAGCAATGGAGTTATCCATCAAATAGATAAAGTGCTAATTCCCTTGCGATGAAAAAGAAATTCTTTTGATTTCCAATTTTTAAATTCTCTTTTCTTTTTAAATTCTCTTTTCTTTTTAATTTTTCATTTTAACTTTTCTTTTTAATTTTTCATTTTAACTTTTNNAATCTCGAGTATTTTTTTGGGGATATCAAAGCAGTCGATAATATCAGTTTCACGGTCAAGAAGGGAGAAATCTTCTCATTTCTGGGGCCTAACGGAGCCGGGAAAAGTACTGTGATTAATGTCCTCACCACTCTCCTGCCTATCCAGAAAGGGAGTGCAAATATTGCAGGTCATGATTTGAAACGCGAGCCTGAGAAGGTCAGGGAGTCCATAGGGATCGTTTTTCAGGAACTCACCCTTGATAGGGATATGACAGTGAAGGAAATTCTGGAATACCACGGAAGGCTTTATTCCATGCCGAAGGCTGAGAGGCAGGTGAGGGTAGACGAACTGATCAGCCTTGTCGAGCTTGAAGGGAAAAGAGATACCCTTACAAAGCACCTGAGCGGAGGAATGAAGCGCAGGCTTGAGATNNACCAGGATAAGGATATGGGACTATGTAAGGGATATTAACAGGCAGGGCACGACCATTTTTTTGACCACACATTACATGGACGAAGCCGACCAGCTGAGCGACAGGATCAGCATTATAGACCACGGAAAAATAGTTGTTACGGGCAAATCATGGGAGCTAAAAAACACACTCGGTCAGGACCTTATATACCTGGAAACGGATGATAACTGGAAAGCTGCGGAGCTGTTAAAGGATCTGGAAAGTGTAGAAGGAATTAAGGAAAAGTCAAAAGGGATAATTATTATGGTCAATGCGGACGGGACCTACCTGCTGCCCGAGATCATGGACAGGCTTCGAAGCGGTGGGATCAGAATTAAGGCAGTAAACCTGAAAAAGCCTTCAATGGATGATGTTTTTGTCCATTATACAGGCAGGGAGTTAAGGGACAGCGGAGCGGAAAAGGGAGCTGTGGTAGTTCCCAGGGTCAGGAGGAGCTGAGATGCGTACGGGTTTTCTTACCATTTACTGGCGTGATATGCTAAGATTTGTGCGTTTCCGGGCTCTGTTGTTCTCATCACTTGTCCAGCCTGCCCTCTGGCTTGCATTTTTCGGGATTGCAATGTCAAATAACTTTGAACGGCTTACTGCAACCATGCCGGTAGATCCGGGTGTAAGGACTGTGGGATATCTCACTTTCATAGGAGCAGGTGTTATTGCAATGACCACTCTTTTTACAAGCCTGTTCGGAGGTACCGTACTTCTTTTTGACAAAAACTGGGGCCTTATGCGAGAAACGCTTTCAAGCCCTCTCCCGAGAATCCATGTGATTATAGGGATAGGACTTTCAGGTATGACAAAATCCTTTATCCAGGCAGCCGTTATCATGGGATTCGGTCTTTTGCTCGGGGTTAAGTTTTTTGAGGGCTATACCCCTGTGCAGATCCTTTATTCTCTGGCCGGGATTATGGCTTTCGTAGGCACTTTTTCTCTCGGGTTTCTTTTCCTCTCAGCTGCAATTGCAATAACCATGGAAAGCCCTGAAGGGATGCAGGCAGTAATCACTCTGCTTACTATGCCCTTCTTTTTCACAAGCAATGCCCTTTATCCCGTAAACTCTTTCCCTCCAGTACTCCGGGCTTTATCAACTATCAATCCCCTCACGCACCTTGTCAGCGGGATCAGGTATTTCGCAATAGGAAGCGATTTTTCAGCTATTGGAATTCGCTACACCTACACATACGAAGGAGTTATTATTTCCTACCTTGCTCTGCTCGTTTTTGCAGGGATAATGTTTTTTATTGCAAGGTGGAGGTTTAGCAAGGTCACTGTTACGTGAACTACCACTAAGCTAAAGACTTAGTGGCTTCTCACTTAATAGACGACCACCGGCTCAATGAGCGTTAATTCGGGCTATACATCCCTACTGAGGTATGCGGGCTGCTGGAGTAAATTGATACCTGGAGTAAATTGGTATCCGAGCTGGTTGGTGTTTAAAGTAAGCTGTGCCTGAAAAAAAATATAAGATGCCCAAAACTATTGAAGTAAAATTTTATCAGAAACTTAATTTCCAAAAATATATCCATCTTTATCCCCTGCTGTAATAAAAACGATTAAATAAAAATGATTGGATAAAAGTGGTGCCAATGAGTTTAGCAGGTCAAACAGCCCTTATAACCGGAGGGAACAAAGGGATAGGAAAAGCTATCTGTTTCGCTCTGGCAAAAGAGGGAGCAAATATTGTCATTGCTGCAAGGAATGAGAGCGAGTCAAGAGAAACCCTGGATAGGCTAAAAGGCATGGGGAGCAAAGCCTTTGCAGTTTCTGTTGATGTGCGCAGCGAAGAAGACGTAAGAAGGGCTATATCAACGATAATAGACAAATGCGGGGGGACTTGATATTCTTGTCAACAATGCAGGGATAGCTTACAAAAAGCGTCTGGAAGAAACAAGTCTGGAAGAATATGACAGTATCATGGACACGAACTTAAAAGGAGTCTTCCTCTGCACAAAATACGCAATTCCTTACATCCTGAGAAGCCGGAACGGAAAAATTATTAATATCTCCTCAGCAGGAGGGCTGCACGGACTTCCTGAATTTTCCGTTTACTGCGGCTCAAAATTTGCTGTAAACGGTATCAGAATCAATTGCCTCTGAGCTGGAAGGGGAAATAAAAGTCTATTCTATCTGTCCGGGAGCTGTGGATACCGATATGTACCGGTCTATCTACGCAGACAGGCCTCCTCTTAAACCCGAACATATTGCGCAGAAAGTTATGGAGCTTGCTTCTCCGGATTCAAGAGTCCCATCCGGAAAAATAATAGAGATGAATGCTCCGCCTGTCCCTCAACTCTGAGTATTTAATCCCGGCAGGGGAGTTTTCCATTTGATTTTCCGGCTCTCTATTTTTTTATTTAACTAAAGTTATTCAGTCTTTTGAGCAGGAAGGCTCTTAATCAGAATTCAGTCTTATCAGAAATTATACTTAGAAACACTGTTTCCAAAAATATATCCTTTACTCTGATAGACAATTAGATAGTGGTCTTTATGAGGTTGAAAGGTCAGACAGCCATAGTCACCGGTGGGGGAAAAGGAATCGGAAGGGCAATATGCCTGGCACTTGCAAGAGAGGGAGCTAATATTGTAGTTGCTGCAAGAACAGAAAGAGACATTCGGGAAACTGCCCGAATGGTGGAAAAAGAAGGCACTCAGGCTTTTGCAGTGAGCACGGATATCCGGATAGAAGAGGATGTCAAAAACATGATTTCGGATGTGGCGAATACTTTCGGAAGGATTGATATCCTTGTAAACAATGCAGGAGTAGCACACAGGAAGTATATGGTGGATACTTCAAGAGAAGAATACGAGAATATTATGGATACGAATGTAAAAGGCATGTTTTTTTGCACAAAATATGCTCTTCCTTATCTGCTTAAAAGGGGAGAAGGCAGGATAGTAAATATATCTTCAGGTGCTGGAAAGCACGGTATACCCAGGCTCTCAATATACTGCGCTTCAAAATTTGCAGTAATCGGCTTTACCGAATCTATAGCTTACGAAATCGGAGGAGGGGTCCAGGTATATGCAGTCTGCCCTGCCAGTGTGGATACGGGCATGTACCGTTCGTTACATACGGATGAGCCTGTCCTGAAGCCTGAAGATGTCGCAGGGAAAGTCCTTGAACTCTGTCTGCCGGGAACTACTTTACCCTCAGGTTCATCTGTTGACGTTTATAGGCCAGCGGTAAGAGTTGTTTGATTCGAATCAACACTCTTATCACTATCATTTACCTTTATCGGCCCGATTCGCATCTATTCAGGTTCACATTTGTTTAAAATCATATCCTACTTTATCAGAGGTCTTACTTTACTGAAAGTTTTGTTTTTTGTTGAAGCAAAATCAAAAAAGGAACAGTTCTGCTAAATAGAGATTAAAAGAGGAATAAGCTTCGAAGTTGAGGTGGAATTATGTTCAAAAACCGTAAAGATGCAGGAGANNTCTCTTGTAATTGCAAGGAAATTGCCTTTTCCTGATAACCCTGAAGCCGGATTTGGGGCAATAGCCGAGAACGGAAGCACTTTTATTTTTGAAAACGCAGGTTACTGGCTTGCTGGGGAGACCATTGAACAGATTAAACAGGAACAGATTGCTGAAATAGAAAGGCGAGTAAATGCCCTCCGAGGGGGGAACCCACTTCCCAACCTTGTCGGAAAAACGGTTATACTCATTGATGACGGGATTGCTATGGGCTCTACTATGAGGGCAGCCATTGAACTCTGCAGAAACAGAGGTGCAGGAAAAGTTGTGGTTGCCGTGCCTGTAGCAGGCAGAGAGGTAGCAGATGCAGTAGCAAAAGAAGCCGACGAACTCATTGTNNAAAGTTTTTATTAACATTGACACGAATAGCTGTGTGTACGGAAAATTGCTTTTTTGATAGCTGATAGTCACCCTTTCCAGACAATTAATAATCACTTTTCCCGGATAATGCAATCTTTCCAGGAAAAACTCCGGAAAATTCGAGGTGCCTGGTTGAATTACGAGTCTGTTTAATTCAAACCTGATTTCGTTATATGGCTATAAAAATTAAATTCGTCTTCAGTAAAATTAAATTCGTCTTCAGTAAAATTAAATTTCATCCTCAGTAAAATTAAATTTCATCCCCGATAAAATCAAATTTCAGCCTCAATAGAATTAAACTTCATTTAATCAGGCCGCTGTTTTTATCTTCGCAGTTAAATTTGTTGAGCCTGGTCTGCTTTTTTTAAAATCCGCGCATCCGAAAGGGAAATTAGAATATATTAAAAATAGACATATATAGATCTATAGATTATATAGAGCGGCCTGAAATATATGGAAAACATAAAATATAATGAAATGGTCTGGAATATCATAAGACACATGGATTTAAGAAGAGCAGGTGCAGACTCCACGAATTGAGCATAAATGGAAGAGGTTCAAAGCATCGCAGGAGTTATGCGTCATAGTGTTTATGCGTTAAGCCTTTGTCAATTACAACAATTATAGCAGTTTTGGAGTTTAAAATCTCTGGAGTAAGGAAAAAAATGGATTTACTTGTCATAGCACTTATCCTTGCAGGCTTATACATGGCCTGGAACATAGGAGCAAATGACCTTGCAAATGCGATGGGGACCTCAGTAGGAACGGGTGCCCTGACTATCAAGCAGGTCATTATTATTGCTGCTGTGTTTGAATTCCTGGGTGCCGTATTCTTCGGAAAACGGGTTACCTCAACAATTGCAAAAGGGATTGTCCCTATCGATATGATCAGCAGCATTCACCCGGACCTCGTGGTACTTGGAATGCTGGCTGCAATTCTCGCCGCAAGTTTCTGGATAACGCTCGCAACCTTTTATAACCTTCCAGTCTCAACCAGCCATTCGATTGTAGGTTCAGTGCTCGGTTTCGGGTTGATCGCAGCTTATAACGGTACTATCTCTTTTTCTGACATTCATTGGTCTGTCCTCGTGAAAATTGTTGCCAGCTGGTTTGTATCCCCTGTCCTCGGAGCTATTCTTGCGTTTCTGATTTTCTCAATAATAAGGAGCCTTTACCTTCACAGGGCTTCGGACCTTCCTGCCGTTGAGAAAAAATTCATATTCTTACAGCTCCTAACTGCGTGTTATATCGCATTTGCGCACGGGTCAAACGACGTTGCAAACGCAGTAGGTCCTCTCTCTGCCGCACTTAACGTAATGGGTATAACAGGAACTGAAATCCCGATCTGGGTACTCGTAATGGGAGGACTTGGCATGGTAATAGGCATGGCAACCTGGGGTTACAAAGTGGTCGAAACCATAGGGTCGAAGATCACGGAACTTACCCCGACTCGAGGCTTTTCAGCACAGTTTGCAACTGCCTCGGTTGTTTTGCTTCACAGTTACAGCTCCCTTCCGATTTCTACCACACATACCCTTGTAGGTTCGGTTATTGGTGTGGGGCTTGCGGGAGGTATTGCAGCCGTTGACCTTGGCGTAATCTGGAGGATTATTTCTTCCTGGATAGCAACAGTCCCCATAGCTGCCCTTACATCGGCAATAATCTTTGTGGGGCTCGAGGTGATCTTTTTATGAAAGACTACATCCGTTCCGTACTCGACGTGGTCGCAGAATCTCCCTTCGTCCCCCTTGAAATGCATGCCAGAAAAGGGGTGCTTGCAGTTGAAAAACTCGCCGAAGCAATGGAAGCCTATTGTGCAGGTAACCAGGCGTTACTTGACGAGCGCACTGATGAAATTGACAGGCTGGAACATGAAGCTGACAAAATCAAACAGAAGATCAGGGCAAGCATACCTGCCTCAGTGCGATTGCCTGTTAACAAAAAAGATCTCCTTTCTTTCCTCAAGCAGCAAGACTCCATAGCTGACTTTGCCCAGGCATCAGCCTACTGGATGACACTTCGCCCATGCAAAGACCTGCCTGATGAAATAAAGGAAGGTTTTCTGGAGCTTATGGCAACCTCTCTGAAAACCGCAAGGATGTATGATCAGCTTGTAGGTGAGCTTTACAAACTTCTTGCTACTTCTTTCAGCAAGGAAGAGATCAAAGAGACCATGCAGATCATCCCTGAAGTCGAAAAACTGGAACACGACGTGGATGTGCTTGAGACGGCTCTCTTAAGAAAGATCTTCGAACACGAAGCTGCAATCGGAGGAGCCGGAGTCTGCCACTTGATGGGACTTGTCGAAAGGATAGGAGGTATTGCAGATAAGTCCGCAAGTGCTGCTGACCGCCTGAGGTCAATGATTCTCAGAAGGTAAATTCTCATTTTCATTTCTTTTTATTTCTTTTAATTTTCCCTTTTAATTTTCTCTTTTTATTTTTTACTTCTCAATTTCGGCTCAGTATATCTATTCCGGTCAGTCTGGTGCTCTATTCCAACCCAAAAGCAAATTTTCAGCTTCTTTCTTACTGCGCCGCGCCGGGTCGCAGAAGGCATGTCAGGCAGGAAAATAGTTATTTGACAAACCGGAACTGCAATTAAAAAATAATTACTGATAATCCCTTCCGCCGACAGATTGTTTCTTTAGTCTGGAAGTTGTCTGCAATGCCATTCTCCTGTGTAAAACCTGACAATATTAGCATCCTGACCTCAAATTCAGTCCTCCTGAGAAAAGTGAAATGGGCCATATGCTACCGATAAAAATCTCGGGCAGCTGACAATCACAGCTGCGGTAAGAATAAGAATACATCCGGCAAGTGTGCCTGCTGAGAGAGCAACTCCAAGGAATACCAGATCAAAAAAGACACCTGCAACGGGCTCAATTAGAGCAAGCAGGCTTCCTGTTTGAGATTGAAGATTTGCAAACCCGATGGTTGTTAGAACCCCACCTACGCCCACGGAAACGATCCCAAAAACAAGCAGAGTGGGTAAATTTGGAGCAAGTGAAGAAAAAGGTGGCTCAAAAGCAAAAGGCAGCATCAGGAGGCAGCTGGTAGCAGTACCCCAGAAGGCAATAGCAAATTCCGAATGATCCCTTTTCAGGACTCTCACGTTCATAATGATAACTGCAAGGAGCAAACCCGCAAAGAGCCCGGATACAATTCCTATCAAATGGCTGCCCGAAAATTCAAGGGCACCAAATCCTTCATCCGGTCTTATAACCAGATAAACTCCTGTAATCGCAAAAAAAAGAGCTATGATATTCTCCTTCCCGACCTTTTCTTTTAAAACAAAAGGTGAAGCCAGCATCACATAGATAGGAGCAGTATATTCAAGAAGGATAGCTATGGAAAAACAGGTTTCTTTTACGCACAGGAAATAAAAGAACATGTTTACAGTGATAAAAATACCCTGTAAGAATAGGCGAAACTTTCTTTTTCCGGGCCTCAGTTCTCCAGGTCTGCCTGTTACCAGAAGAAATGTGAAAATAAAGATAAGCCCGAAAAGCAGGCGGTAAAATATTATTGAAGTGATGGGCAGGTCTTTAATGTTTGCAAGAAATAAGCCGGTCATCCCGTAAAGAATACAACCGAGCAACACTGCCAGATGAGCACCTTTCTTTACCTGGAACATACGGCAGTAAAAAGCCTGGTACATTTAAATAAGTTGTCGATTCAGGGTTTCTTATGGTTAATAAAAATGTGGTTTGTTTGTTCCTACTGGTCTTTATTGCATCTGTTTCCGGATGCGTTTCCGAGCCAGCGTCATCTGACGGAAACATTGACAATAATGTGAATATCGAAGAAATAGAAGGGCTCTGGCTTGGAAGCCTTAAGGTTCAGGGCGGAATGGAAATGAGGCTCTTATTCAACATTTCTACAGACCCTGATGGTTCCGTCAATGCAACGATGGACAGCCTTGACCAGGGGACAAAAGGAATACCTGTAGACGTTGTCTCACATATAAAGACGGCAATCTGCACCTGGGAATAAAGTCCATAAGGGGTACTTTTGACGGGGCACTCAAGGAGGACGGGAAAACAATCGAAGGCGAGTGGCAGCAGTTAGGATCAGCTCTTCCCCTTGTACTTTCTCGTGTTGATGAAACTCCCGATACTCGAAAAGAACAGGACCCTGTAAAACCCTACCCTTACAAGGAAGAAGAAGTTGCTTATGAAAATGAAGTTGCAGAAGTAAAGCTTGCAGGTACGTTAACTCTTCCGCAGTCCGAAGGGCCATTCCCTGCGGTAATTTTGATATCCGGCTCAGGTCAGCAGAACCGTGATGAGGAAATCTTAGGATATCACCCGTTCCTTGTACTTTCGGATTACCTGACGCGCAGGGGGATTGCTGTACTGCGGGTAGATGACCGGGGTGCTGGAGGGTCAACAGGAAATTTCTCCGAAGCTACTTCTGAAGATTTTGCAGGAGATGTGCTCTCCGGAATTGAATACCTCAAAAGCCGCGAAGAGATAGACGCTTCCCGGATTGGTCTGATAGGGCATAGCGAAGGAGGCTTAATTGCTCCTATTGTGGCTGTGGAGTCCAATGATGTTGCATTTATTGTGATGATGGCGGGCCTGGTATCACAGGCGAAGAGATTCTGTACCTCCAGAGTGACCTTATCTCCAGAGCAGAAGGAGTAGATAATGAAACAATAGCCCGGAACAATGCACTTATGAAAAGCATATACTCCGTGATAAAAGAGGAACAGAATGATAGTATTGCTGCAGAAAAAATCCAGAAGCTTATGATGGACGAGGTGGCAAACATGAGCGAGGAAGAAAAAAGGAATTCAGGTTACTCTGAAGATGCTCTTGAAGCTCAGGTTAATGCCCAGGTCCAGAGCCTTATCTCGCCCTGGATGCGCTTTTTCCTGACATATGATCCTGCACCTGCCCTGATGAAGGTAAAGTGCCCGGTTCTTGCGATAAACGGCGAAAAAGACCTTCAAGTGCCGTCAAAAGAAAACCTGCAGGCAATAGAAGAAGCCCTTGAAGCAGGAGGCAACAGGGACTATACAGTAAAGGAACTGCCTGGCCTCAACCACTTATTCCAGACTGCCGAAACAGGCTCACCATCCGAGTACGCAAAAATTAACGAGACCATTTCGCCAGTTGCTCTGGAACTGATAGGGGACTGGATTTCGGAAAAGGCAGCTAAAACGGAAAACAGGCAATGAAAAGGAAAGTATTCAGGGAAAAATAAGAGAAAGAGACAAGAAAAGGAATAAAAGGAAGAGATAGAGACAGGATAAGAGAAAGATACAAAAGAAGGAATAAGAGGAAAAGGCGAGAGAAGAAATAAGGATAAGAAACAAAAAGGGAATAAGAGAAAGAGGCAAGAGAAGAAATAAAGGTAAAAAACAGAAGAAGAAATAAAGGTAAAAAACAGAAGAAAAAATGAGAGAGAGGAAAAAGCAAAGTTTTTTTCATTTGCTTTTTCAAACTGTTTTGAAACTTTCATCTTCTTTTTCATTTTTTGTTTGTCTTTGAGAAGTACCCCTGATCACTGGAGAGGAAAATAGCTTGATGGAAACATATTTACTTGTTTATTTGCAGGTTTATTCGAAGGATACTATAAAGCGGTTTTCCGGATTAAAAAGGGAGATCTGCATCCCTCAAGCCTTAAATTTCAACTCTTTTCCGTCAATTAATAAACTCTTAATTACGGCATTTCCGTATTTATCAATGACAACCTTTACGTCGCCCCCTTCTCTACCTGTCCATTGCTGGTGTTCTATTTCTATTCCCTTGCCTTCGGGAACGAAATAGCTCTCGATACCGTACTCAACCCTGATTTCTTTTAAAGCAGGGTCTTCCGTCATACCGTTGCTTTCATAGGCTTCCCAGTCATAGATAATTTCTTTTACCCGACCTTTAATATAGAGTTCATTATCCGGAGGGTTTTTGTAGATTTTTTTGGGCACCCCGTACCCATTTTCAGGTTCTAGAGCCAGGTATATGCGGTCATTATAGTTAAAATAAGGATCTTCAACCTGAACCTCTTCCAGGTTCAGAGTACTTATTTCATAATTGAGAACTACATAATCTCCCCTGAAAAGATCTCTCGGGTCTACAGGCTCGGTTTTAAGTATTATTTCAGTCCCTGTCCTGAGGGTATATTCTTTATACAGGATAAAGCCTGAAAAAATCAGGAGCCAGAAAATTACAGTAAGATAAAGGACTTTCTTTTGGTTCATTACAGGTCTCTCCTTGCTCCTGAACTGTTTATAGAACTGTTTATGGAACTGTTTATGGAACTGTTTATGGTTTTACAGCTCTTAAACTTCAAAATGATATTTCTCATCATTCCCCTCCTGAAAACTGAAGCTTTAATTCTCTTCTTTTCCGTTCAAGAACAATGCTTATAACCAGCAGGACGAGCCCTCCAAGCATGAAAAAGAGCGACCTTGGAAGCAATTCCCAGAAGAAGTCGAAATATCTGGCAAAAATAAGCAGAATAAACCAGAACATTGCAGTATTTACTATCCCTATGTCTTCCATGTTATATCCGGCGTAAAGGAGTAGAGTCAAAAGACCAAGGAAGATCACGTTAAATAGAACCATATAAAATTTTACAGGGGCAGAAATGTACGAGTCGGGCACATATATTGTTGTAAGAGTGATCCCGGCCATTAAAAGCGCAATTACGGGCATACTCACATCTGCCTGGAGGCTTCTGGACTTTTCACGCAGTGGTTTCAAAAACAGGACTGCCAGAAGCAGGATTCCCAAAATAGCGTAAATTAAAGGGACTATTATCTCGACTTTATACTGCCATATTTCGAAAGTGTGTACAAATAGAGCAATAAGTACAGCCTGCAATCCCAGGAACTTAAAAGTTTTTTCAGCATGCTTTAATTTTTCTGCAATGCTGTGAAGAATCCCGGTAAAATAGATAGAAATGCCTGATATAAGGTAGAGGTCCTTCATACTGATCAAATTCTCCAGGTCGGTTCTTTCCATATAGAGAAGTCCAATCCAGAGATAGAAAAGGAGAGAGCAAAGCCCGGCAACAGACGCTGACACGTAACCGTAAATCAGCGGAAAAACTCCGATGATCCAGAGCATGACGAGAGTGCTGTTATTGGCGTTAATATTGTAAATCTGAGCAATTAAAAAAATACCGGCTCCAAAAAACAGGGCAGAAAGCAAAATCAGGGCAGAACCGAGCCTGGGATATCTCTGATTTTCATATTTGAAATGATAACCTGCGTAGTGTATGCCTATCGTACTTCCTACAAGCAGCAGGACTTTAAAACTATCACCTATTTTTTCCCAGTTAGATGCCACGAACAGGATAGCACCAATTCCTATCAGGATTGCACCTATGGTTGAAAAAGCAATAACCTGTCTTTTTGATTTGTGCTCTTTCTTATACTCGGCGATGTCTATCCGCATCTTTTCTGCCTGAGTGTCACTGATTGTTCCTTCATCCAGCCACTTCTGGATCAAGTCATCATCGAACATATTATAAGATATTAATATGATCTATTTACGTCTTTTTAATATATTTATTGCAGAATATGTTTACTGCAGAAATTGTACCTTCGGCCGGGAAGATTTGAAGAGTATATTAAATCAAATGTTTTCATTACATTATTCAATACAGAGCCAAAAGATATGCTTAATATTTAAGTAAATTTAAAAATGACTATAACTATTTTAAAAAAAGTTAAAATTTTTTAGAATTATTTCTAAAGCTCCTCTCTTCATATTCCTGAAGAATTTCTTTTTTTATTTGGCTTTCTTCCATAACTATATATATATCAAAGGCTTACAGAAGGCAATTGCATTAGTTACATCTGTAACTATTAATATTCTCTCTATTAAATTACTTAATAAATTATTTTATTCGCAACATGCCTCCCAGCATAAAAATGGAGGATAAACAATGGAAGACCCAAGAGAGATCTGCGGTCCGATCGCTCATATCTACCGGAGCCACATTGCGTACATGGCAAAGGAACTCGAGGAATACGGGATCGGCAGCGGACAATTTGATTTCCTGATGGTTCTGTACCGGAAGGACGGTATTTCTCAGGAAACCCTTGCAAGAGCCCTGAAAGTAAGTAAGGCTACGAGCACGAGGGCAATCCAGGGCCTGGAAAAAGAGGGATATATATACAGGCAAAAGGACGAAAACGACCTCAGGGCTTACAGGGTTTACCTGACTGAAAAAGGGAAAGAAATGAGGGGTGTAATTCTTGAAAAGTTGATTTCTTTTGTTGATACTCTTCTTTCAGACTTTACACCGGAAGAGGAAAAAGTCTTTAAGCAGCTGGTTCAGAAGGCTGCATTTAAACTCTGTGAATCGGGCTGTGAATTACGGGGTAAGGACAGGCAGGATGACTCGAAATAAAAACGAAACGGAAGAACAAAATATGGAAGAAAGAAGTGAATTTCTGGGAAAAGAGAGTATAGGAAAACTCCTGTTTAAACTTGCAACTCCCGTAATTATCGGAATGTTAGTTCAGGCTCTCTACAACGTTGTGGATACCCTTTTTGTAGGAAGAGCTTACGGAGCAGAAAGCGTCCAGGCTATAGGCGGGNNTCGATAGCTTTTCCAATCCAGATGATAATTATGGCTTTCGGGATTGTCCTCGGCACAGGAGGATCCTCAATTATTTCACGCGCCCTTGGGGCAAGAGAGTTTGAAAAAGCCGAAAGAACTCTTGGAAACGTATTCTCTTTGAGCCTGATCCTCAGCGTACTTATCGGCATCCCATGCCTTATCTATCTTGATTTTCTCCTGGAAATCTTCGGAGCAACTCCCGGAATCCTGCCTTATGCAATGGAGTATCTTAAATACATAATTGCTGGTGGAGTTTTCTTTGTATTTGGAATCTCTGTTCAGCATATAGTGAGAGCGGAAGGGAATGCCCGTCTTGCCATGAACGCAATGCTTATAGGAGCAGGCATTAATATCCTGCTTGACCCGCTTTTCATATTCGGTTTCGGGATGGGAGTGAAAGGAGCTGCAATAGCAACAGTGCTATCGCAGGCAGTAAGTTCAGGCTGGCTGCTTCAGTACTGCATTAAAGGGAAAGGAGCTGTGCATTTTAAACCCAGAAATCTGACGCCTGATCCGGCTATTATATCAGAAATAGGATCTATAGGAATCGGGTCTTTTGTCATGCAGGCATCCAGCAGCGTCATGATGATCTTCGTATANNATAATCAAGATCAATTCCTTTATTTTCCTGCCCCTCCTGGGTATGTCCTTTGGTCTTCAGCCAATTGTAGGGTTCAATTACGGGGCAAAGAAGTTCGAGAGAATAGCCGAAGCTGTAAAACTGGCCCTTCTGTCTACAACTACTTTCGGGCTCTTCGGTTTGTTTGGCATTTATCTTTTTACGGAACAGCTTCTCGGACTTTTCAGTGCAGACCTGCAGTACCTGGCTGTCGGAAAACATGCTGTAAAAATTATGCTCCTGGGAATGCCTTTGATAGGCTTAAACGTAGTTTCAATGACACTTTTCCAGGCACTGGGGAAAGCGAGACCTTCTTTCATTCTCTCCCTGAGCAGGCAGATCCTGTTTCTGATCCCGCTTGTTATCATCCTTCCACGTTTTTACGAGCTGGATGGGGTCTGGGCAGCTTATCCTGTGTCGGATATTCTGTCATTTCTGCTCTCTGGATTTTTGCTTTCCCGGATATACAGAACTTTTAAGGGGCGTCCGGGCTCTTCAGGAATTGGTGCGGGGGCAGAAATACCGGTTCCCAGCGGATTCAAGTAAATATCTGGCAGATTAAAATGAAGCAGAAGTTCAGACTATACTCCTTCCTTTTTTTCTTCTACCATTCTAGACCCGGATGCTGAAGACCACTCAGTTACAGAACAATGTTCAGAACAATTGTTTCAAAAGCAGTTTGAACCTGAGTTACATACTTTTTTATATCAATCAAATTGGGGTGATATAAATGAATTGCAGTGAATTGAAAGAAGGTCAGGTTCTTGTTTGTGAAGGATGCGGGTTTGAACTTAAGGTAGTAAATGCATGTGGAGAATCCTGCTGTACAACCGATGCTTGCTGTACCGGCAACATAACATGTTGCGGGGAACCAATGAGGTTAAAACAGTAAGTCAAAGTAACAGGACATTAAAAGGTATGTAAAAGGTATGTAAAGG
>DUIO01000146.1 GCA_013330315.1 Methanosarcina sp.
GACCCTGACATTTCGAGGATAACTATTGTTGTCCATGGGGACGACCATGTTCTTGAACAGGTAACAAAGCAGCTCAACAAGCTAATAGATGTCATCAAGGTCTCGGATATCGGGTCAGATGATGCGGTTGAACGGGAGCTTGCCCTTATTAAGGTTGCAGCTGATGTTGACACAAGGGCAGAAATCATCCAGATTGCAAATATATTCAGGGCAAGAATAGTTGATGTTGCCGCGAAATCCATGACCGTAGAGGTAACAGNNAAGGATAGGTAAAGAGAGGTAGCTGCTCAATTATTTTTCACAGATTGGGCAGCCGGAAGCCTTTTCAAGTTTTAAAGGTCTTCTTAAAAACGCTCCGGGTTTCCGGCCTCTCTTTCACTTTAAAAGACCACCCCGGTCCATAGACAGTGATTTTTCGAAAATCGACTTAATTCTCGGGAAATTTATTGTTTGTAAATCCGAAATCTTTCTCAAGTACGGGGAATCCAATAAGAAATTGAATTCCGGGATTAAATCTCAGTTAAATTTCACTTTAAATTAAGCTACATAGTTAAGGAAGTAAGGAAAATTAATTAGAAAATTAATAAGGAGAATCAAGAATGGCAACTATAATTTATGATGACGAGACCACTTTTGATGCACTTAAGGATAAGACTATTGCGATAATGGGCTATGGAAGCCAGGGTCATGCCCATGCCCGGAACCTTCATGAATCCGGGCTTAATGTTGTTGTCGGGCTCAGGCAGGGGAGTTCCAGCTGGGCAAAAGCCGAGTCTGACGGTCTGAAGGTTATGACTGTTGAAGACGCTGCAAGAGCCGCAGACGTTATTATGATCCTTCTCCCTGACGAAAAACAGGCATCTGTTTATTATTCTCAGATCGAGCCCAACCTGAAAGCAGGAAATGCTCTTGTTTTCGCTCACGGCTTCAATATCCACTACAACCAAATAGTGCCTCCGAAAAATGTGGACGTGTTCATGGTTGCCCCCAAAGGTCCGGGACACATTGTCAGGAGAACCTACACAGAAGGCATAGGGGTTCCAGGTCTGATTGCAGTCTACCAGGACGCAACCGGAAAAGCCAGGGATCTTGCCCTCTCTTACGCCAAGGGTATCGGTGCAACAAGAGCAGGGGTTTATGAGACCACCTTCCGTGAAGAAACCGAAACCGACCTTTTCGGAGAACAGGTTGACCTCTGCGGAGGAATTGCCTCACTTATCAAGACGGCTTTCGAAGTGCTTGTGGAAGCAGGGTACCAGCCCGAAATGGCTTATTTCGAAACCTGCCATGAAGTCAAACTCATCGTGGACCTTATTTACGAAGGCGGACTTGAAAGGATGTGGCACTCCGTTTCCAACACTGCCGAATACGGTGGCATGACTGTTGGCCCGAGAATTATTAATGAAGAATCCCGTCAGGCTATGTACGAAGCCCTTGAGAGGATCCAGAACGGCGAGTTCGCAAAGGAGTTCGTCCTCGAAGGCATGGTTAACCACCCTGTCCTTAAAGCAATGGAACGCCAGGAAAAGGAACACCCGCTTGAGATTGTAGGCAAGGAAATCCGCGCAAACATCCCCTGGCTCAATAAGAAGATTGATGACGACTGAGCGTAAAATTACTTTTTTGTTTTAAGCCAGGTCAGTTAATAGGCCTGGCAAGTTCATTTTTCTGTTTACTCCTTTCTTGCTACTAGGTTTTAGACTCCAGTACTTCAGGCCTATATTTTCCGCCTTTTGGACCCTTCAGTTAGAGGTATCTGACCGCCTGACGCAGGGTTTAATAACTCAACGCCAATATTTTAACAGAAGATTCATAAATCTAAAACCGAAAGATTCAACCCGGAGAGAAAGTATGCCAGTATCAGGAGAAAGCAGAGTTATTGACACGATCCTAACTCGACGGAGTGTCCGTGAGTTTAACGACAGACAAGTTAGCAAGGAAGAAATAAATACAATCCTCAATGCAGGTCGATGGGCTCCTTCCGGTCTGAATAACCAGCCCTGGCGTTTTATGGTTGTAAGGGATCCGAAAACCATCCATAAGCTTTCGGAATGCACCCATTACTCCGGTATTATTGCAGGAGCTCCTCTGCTTATAGCAGCTTTTTTGGACACTGAACATTCCTACAACAGGACAAAAGATATTCAGGCAATCGGTGCTTCTATTCAGAACATGCTTCTTGCTTGCTGTGAGCTTGGCCTGGGCGCTGTCTGGCTTGGAGAGATCCTGAACCAGAATGAGAAAGTTAACTCAATTCTTCACTGTCCGTCAAAGCTCGATCTTATGGCTGTACTCGCCATCGGAGAGCCTGCCCCCGGAAACCGTGTTTCTACAAGAAAATCCCTGTCGGAACTTGTTTTTGAAGAAAAGTACGGGCAGAACTGGGAAGAATAAAGCCCCTGATTAAACGTAAAATTTCCTCAGCTTAATGTTTTTGGCTTAATATAAGACTTGAAATTTTCAGACCATTCTTCCATAAGTTTATTTTTTCGGGAGATGCCTTTAAAAATATTTATTATTTGATTGAGGATTAAATTTATAAGCTAATTAGCACTATAAACAGCCAGTTAACTGGTCGTAGCTTTATGAATCAGTTAACTGACCCGAATTTTCACAATGAAGGTCTGTGGTGTAGAGGATATCACTGGAGCCTCCGGAGCTCCGAACCTGGGTTCGATTCCCAGCAGACCTGCTACTTTTTTTCTGACCCATTTTTATAAGTTTATTGCGGATTTATTGGAAAAACGGGTTTTAACCTCTGCTTTGCTTTCAGTTTTCTCTAACAGTGTTTTCTAAGTAATAATCTCTGTCCTGTTTTGGGTTAATATTCTTGAAATTTCAGGAAATATTCTTATCTACGGGCAAAAAATATAAAAAGAGAGAAAAAGTAAACATATAATGAGAAACATTTGGAAGGTTTACAGCATGAAGCATGGATTAGATCGTCGCTCTATACGTATGGGGAGAAGAAAAATTTCTTTGGTTCAATTAATTCTCATATTAATAATATTATACTTCTTGCTTCGGATTCTTCTGCCGCTTGTTTGGACTCTATTTTTGATAGTTGCTTTGATAATACTTTTGAAAGTGGTTCTTGAGAACTTATAACTTTTTGTTTTAGTTGATTATAATTTTTTTTCTCTTATTTTTCTTATAAAATTTTAACTATTTTCTACATTATTATTCTTGTAATGTAGGTAATTTAGTGTCAATAAGCAAGGTGGTTTGCGAATTTTGTCCGAAACAGAGCAGCAAAGAAATTTTCATGGAAGAAAAAAACATTCACTGATTTGTCCGCAATGTAAAAATTGTATTTTATTAATTTAAAGGATCATAAGAAGGTTGGTATAAAAACGCAGAGGAGATCTTTCCGTTTCTTCGTCCTGAGCTAACTTCAGACGACTTGCCTGATCCTCGTTTGCTCTTTCTTTATCAGAACTGCTATCAAAAATGTTTGATAGGCCGTTATAATGCTTCTATAGTGATGATGGGCATATTAGTTAAAGTAATTATTAAGGAGAGAATCGAACTCAAACTTGGAGAGTGCTTTAGTAAGCCTTTTGGTTTTTGTTTGGAAAAAATTGGAACTCATAAATTGATGAGTCCGGAACATATTTTCTTTCTTCAAAAATTTAAAAAAAGTTTGAAAGTGAGGTTTCTGCATAAAAAATGGGAAAATTCTTGATGATATATGTATAGAACAGGTCCCGAAAAAGTCGATCATTATAAAATTTAGTTTGGAAAATGTAAAAAAAGAAACCAGAAATTCTGGCTTCATTTTTCTTTCAAATACTCATCGATTGCTTTTGCTGCCTTTTTGCCTGCGCCCATTGCACTGATCACAGTTGCTGCGCCTGTAACTACATCTCCACCGGCAAAGACTCCGCACTTTGAGGTTGCTCCGGTCTCTTCGTCAGCAACTACAGTGCCCCGTCTGTTCTGCTCGAGGCCTTCCGAGCCTTTGAAAATTATCGGGTTTGGAGAGGTGCCTATAGCAATAACCACAACATCTGCTGGCACAAGGAATTCCGAGCCTTCTACCGGGACCGGGCTTCTCCTGCCGGACTTGTCAGGCTCGCCGAGCTCCATCTTTATACATTCGACACCTGTAACATTGAACTTCTCGTCGCCAAGGATGCGGACAGGGTTTGTAAGGAGTCTGAAGGTGATGCCTTCTTCTTTGGCGTGCTCGATTTCTTCGCGGCGGGCGGGCATTTCGTCTTCTCCACGGCGGTAAACTATACTTACTTCTTCTGCGCCCAGACGGAGAGCAGAGCGGGCTGCATCCATTGCCACGTTTCCGCCTCCTACAACCACAAC
>DUIO01000263.1 GCA_013330315.1 Methanosarcina sp.
GAATAGCATATCCCGCATCCAATACACTTTTCGGACTGAACTATTTTTTTGTTTTTCTTATCTGCCTTTGCCATTAGAAGTCACCTCAAAAAAACTCCAGAGAATTGCCAGACAACGGGAAAAATACCGCATGGGAAGCTGTAAAAGCAGGGCTGGCTGCAAATATAAAGAAAAATTTATATTTGTTCTGTCTATGATATACTTGATATTTTTAAGGTATATGAAGATTTCGAAGAACAGACCCAATCACGTTCACGAAAATCATTTGAGAAGATCATCTCGAAGCCATGCCAGCGAAAAGAATTTTCGAAAGCCTGACCTGAAGGTCATGCCCCCAAAATAAAATCAATCAGGCTCATACCTGTCATGGTAACAGCAGTTACAATGATTCCTGCTATCATTACACCTGCAGCGATNNAACCGGATTCCGAAGACAAAAGCCGCTGCGCAGCCTGTCCATGCTCCGGTAACAGGCAGGGGCACGGCAACGAAGATGGTCAGGGCGAGGAGCCCGTATTTCTCAAAACTTTCACTATGGTTTCTACGGGTCCTTGAGAAGAGCCATGTGAAAAATATATCAAAGATCCGGTAGCGGCGCAGATATTCCGAAACGGGCTCAAGGAAGAGCAGAAGGGGGACCACAGGGATGAGGTTTCCAAGCACCGAAAGGAAATAAGCCTCAAGAGGCCCCATCCCATAGATACCCATGGCAACAGGAATTGCACCTCTGAGTTCGGAAATCGGAAGAGCCCCTATAACCATAACTGCAAGCCAGTGGGGCACAGAGGCCAGCATTTCTACCAGAAAATTTTCAACAGACATGATAATCAGGAGTGATAATTATAATCTTTTAAAAGAAAAAGGCTTGCTTCAAGCAGAGACCTTTTTCACTTGCTTTACTAAGATCTGGATATTGGGACTTGGTACTGTAGCCGGATTAAAAATTACATATAAAACCTGTTTTTAAGAATGCTAAGACTTCAGTTTTCTCTTGAAAGGGCAAAATGTGCAAGCAATGCTTCCAGCTGGATCTTTTCACTTGCCCCCTCGGTCAGCCTGAAGTCTGCCTCCCCTATAATATCCACGAGTTCCACAATGTCCCTTTCCGAAAGACCAAGGTCGAGTATCATCAGGTTATCCATTTCGGAAACCACTCTGTAGATCTGTCCTACGATATCTTCTCCGGAAAGCCCTTCTTCGTAAAGAAGCCGGTTAAGCTCTTTTCTCGCAGCCCTGAAATTTCCGCGCAGGGCAGTCTCTATCAGNNCCACATCAATGAAAGCGGCAGCCTGCAGTGAATTCACAGCTTTTCGCATATCACCCTGAGAGACATAAATCAAAGCGTCATAGCCGCCTTCAGTGATAGTAAGGCCCTGGTCTCTGGCAATATATTCAAGACGTTCTTTGATTGCTTCGTTGGAAAGCCGTCTGAACCTGTAAACTGCACATCTGGACTGGATAGGCTCAATGATCTTGGAGGAGTAGTTGCAGGAAAGTATAAAACGGCAATTACTGCTGAATTTTTCCATGGTCCTGCGGAGCGCGGACTGAGCATCCGATGTAAGGGCATCGGCTTCATCAAGGAAAATGATCTTGAAAGGAGCTCCACCTATAGGAGCGGTTTTTGCAAAGTTCTTAATCTTATTTCTTACAATATCGATACCTCTTTCATCCGAGGCATTAAGTTCCGTAAAATTCTCCCGCCATAAGTCCTCCCCGAAAATCTCCCTGGCGATTGAAACTGCTGAAGCTGTTTTTCCTACACCCGGAGGTCCTGAAAAGAGAAGGTGAGGAAGGTTTTTAGTTGCCACATAAGACATCAGGCGCTCGATCGTTTCTTCCTGTCCAGCTACCTGATTCAACCTGACAGGCCTGTATTTTTCAATCCAGATCTCTTCTTTAATCTTAAAGTCCTCCATTTGTGCTTGCACCTTAATTAGAGAAGATAATATTTAAACTTTCGAATGTTTGCGATATTTACAGTATATCGACCGCATTTCGAAAAGTGACAGTTCAGAGAAGTTACAACCGGCATGCGGTATATAGTAAAGCAAATCACAATTCAGGAAAATTTTACGAAATTTAATACATAAAGGTCATCGGACTATACTTTTAGTAAATTAGTACAGTTGAATGCCGATCAAACATATAGCAAAGACCTTACATAAATTATTTTGAAATCTAATCCTTTAAAATACACTAAATGTACCTGGAGTATCTAAAATGAACGAATTGACCGAAGCCCTGAAAGAAATGGCTCTGACTCTTGGAGCTTTTAAAGTGGGCATCGCAACAACTGAAACACTTGCAGGCGGCCCACCTTCTGCCGACCTGAGATATGTGCTGCCAGAGGCAAAATCAGCTGTTTGTTTTGCCCTGGCTTTTGACCAGAGTCTTATTGGCCCGTATTTTAAAAAAGAAGATCATAAATCCCTTGAAACCAATAAAGTGCGGATCACTACCCTTGCTAATGGGATTGCCCTTGAAATGGCAGGATTTCTGCAGCAGTACGGATACAAAGCTGTCCCTCAGGCTGCAAATTTCGTTTACAGGATGGATACTGAAAACTGGATGCAGGAAATGCACCCACCTATTTCACACAGGTATCTAGCTGTCCGTTCCGGAATTGGGCATTTAGGATATTCAGGAAATATTATCACAAAAGAATACGGATCAGCAATCGTCCTTGCTTCGGTGGTTACGGATGCAGAATTAGTCCCTACGGACCCCCTGCCAGAGGAAGAAAATTACTGTGACGAATGCAGGCTCTGCCTTTCAGTATGTTCTTCCGGATATGTGGACCCTGTTGAGAAAACCACTGTAACCCTTGGAGGACAGGAGTTCAGTTATGGAAAGAGAAGAAGCAACAGCCGCTGTTTCCTTGTCTGTGGGGGACTTACAGGTCTAAATTCATCCGGAAAGTGGTCTACCTGGTCTCCAGCACGTTTTAAGATACCGGAAAAAGACGAGGATTTCCCGACTGCGACACCTGCTGCCATACAGGCATTTCTTGGAAGGCCGAAGTTCAAAGGTGGATTTTTCATATGCCTGATTCCGGGATCCAGGATGGAGTACACCTGTTCCAACTGTCATTTTATTTGCCATCCGGACAGAGAAGTCCGAAATGAACGATACAGAATGCTTACAGAAAGCGGTGTAGTCATACAGGAACCTGATGGAACCCGCAGAGCCGTATCCCCGGAAGAAGCAAAAAAGTTTCTTAAATCCATGCCTCCAGAAAGAAGAAGATTGTAC
>DUIO01000046.1 GCA_013330315.1 Methanosarcina sp.
ATCTGTCCTTTGAGTTTTTTAATATCTTCCTTTATTTTATCAGCAGTTATCGAGTCCAGCTTCGGGAAGAGCTCTTTTTCGAATAGCCCTTCTACCTGATGGTAATACTGCTGCCTTTTTTCCTTCAGGACTTCTTTTCTCTCTGCCATCCGGGTTCTGGAAATCTTGGAGTTTTTTGCATCTTCTTCAAACTGGTTCAGCCTGCTGTCCAGTTCTTCAAATTCCTTTCGGTATTCCGCCAGGAATCTGTTGTGTTTTTCCATAACCCCGGAAATCAGTTCCCCTTCTGTCACCATTCTGATCCCGGTTTCTTCAATGTTTTCGCTCACAGTATCACGGTTTTACAGTTTATTTCTTATAGTTTTTTATATTTTTTTATTTTTAAAATCTGGTAAAACCAGTCCGGAAACTTATCCCGGGGATTGCAATACCCACTCTTTCGGTTATGTATGTTGCCTCTCAAAGGTTGAATTTCCTCGTGAGGGTTTAGACTTTAGACTCTGAATACCTGAGCATGGGGTACGCAATCGATCATAATTACAGAGTCGGGGTCAATAAGCCCGCATTTTATGGCACACTTGATTGTTTTTTCCCCGAAGAGATTTGCAGTAGTGGCTTCTTCCAGTGCTTTCTTTAGTTCTTCATCAGAGACAAGTTCTCCTTCGTAAAAAGCTCTGCTTATTTCTACTGTAGTGTTGCCATGTTTCAGGATTTTTCCGAGCACTTCCTTATCACAGGCAGCAATAAGCATGTGCTCTCCATTTTTATAGATTTTTAAATACATGTTTTCCCTTTTTTAAATAATATTTCACCCTTTTAGTATTTACAGCTTAACCATCATTTATTTCAGGGCGTACTTTCCAGGCTGTGGGAATTCTGGTATTCTTAATTTTTTCTGTTTATGGGAAATCATTGTTTTCTTACTTAATTAATGAGCCTGATATGGTTCTGGTCTGGAGAAAGAATGTCGCCTCTCTGCTTCATTTTCTTTATATAATCTTCTGCATGCCCTCTATCTATGCCGTGCTCGCTTTCAGCTTCAGCATATACTTCTTCAAGAGGAGCTTTGGCGCCCGGGTGTCTCTCAGAGACTTTTTTTATTATATCTTTAAGAAGCTTTATTTTATTCCTCTGGCTCATGCTTGTGCCCGAGGCAAGTATGTCTGCATCAAGAGCTCCTGTTTCAGGATCAACTCCTACATTTTTAAGGCAGTTCATTACTATTCTGGTAGTTCGTTCTGCATCCTCAAGAGTGACTATATTACTGAGTCGGACACGTGCACTGGCTTCGGAAAGACGAACCAGTGCTTCAAGCTGTCTTGCTGTCACAGGTACGGGCGTATTCTTTCCTTCCCCGCTTCTCCTGAGGCCCGTATAAAAGTTGATAAGATGATGCCTCGCATCTTCTTCCATTACAGGGTACACGTTTTTTCGTGAGTATGCAACATACTTCCGCATAATTTCTGCTTCTATGACAGGCTTGATTACTTCCAGTTCCGCATCAACAAAATCTTCCGTAACTGTAGATCCTGGAAGTTTTTGCCGCTGTTCGGAGAGTTCTCCTGCATAATGCGACTGGAGGATATGGTTTGCTATCCTGTTGTCCAGAGACTGGTTTGGGGTATCTAGCAAAACAAAGATCAGGTCAAAACGGGAAAGCAGGGCAGGAGGCATATTTATCTGCTCAGCAAGTCCCTCGTACCTGTCAAAGCGTCCGTATTTGGGGTTTGCAGCCCCAAGAAGGGCACATCTGGACTTCAGAGTCGCAATAATTCCTGCCTTGGCTATGCTAATGGTCTGCTGTTCCATTGCCTCGTGCAGGGCACTTTTGTCTTCCGTCCTCATTTTGTCCATTTCGTCGACTGCAGCAACCCCCATGTCAGCCATGACAAGAGCTCCGCCTTCTATTGTCCACCTGCCGTCGTTCATATCATCTTTTACGGCGGCAGCAGTCAAACCGCTTGCAGATGCACTCCGCCCTGAGGCAAAGACCCCTCTTGGGGATAGTTTGACCACATAACGGAGCAGCTGACTTTTTGCAATTCCGGGGTCACCCACGAGCATCATATGGATATCGCCCCTTGTCCTCGAGCCGTCAGGGAGGTTTTTCACAACCCCTGAAAAAAGCTGGAGCGCAAGGGCTTCTTTGATATCTTCGTATCCGTAAATGGAAGGTGCAATGGACCCTATGATTTTTTCATAAATTGCCGGGTCACGGGAAAGTTCAAGGATCTGTTCCTCATCCTCGGCAGTTATTTCAAGCTCATCATAATCTTTGTCCAGGCGCTCTATGGAATTTGCTTCCAGTATAAGGTCGTAAAAAGTGGATTTCCCATCTTTAAGTGTGCGCTGCCTTGACTTCAGGACTCCGTTAATTATGACACGGTCGCCTGGAGTAACATTTCCTGTGAGGTCATCTTCAGCATCCACTTCAAGGCTCTGGGGCTGCGACCCTCCTTTCAGGTTTTCCGGCGACTCCTGAATCTGGAGTTTCTGGGCATCAATAAAAGTTGAATCTTCGATTGAGACCTTGAAAGGCCCTTTTTTTCCGCAGGTCTCATCTTCACAGCCTGCAAAAGGTTCTTCGAACTTGAAGCTGTTCTGCTCCACTATGGTGAGGTGCCCGCACCTGAGGCACTGGAAGGCAGCTTTCGTGATCCTTGGCCTGACTTCGGTTGCTTTCCTGATCATGCCTTCGATTGCAACAAAACGTGAGAGATGTTTGCTTCTAAGTTCCCTGATAGGAACCCTGTTAGGAATTTTTATAACCCTTACATGAGCCTGCTCAAGACTCTTCTCTACAGGGAGGTCAATTTCCTTAAGGGCTGCTTCGGCTGCAGATACCAGTTCTCCGGGGTGCTCGAGAAATTCCCTGGAAAGCTCCCTGTCAAATTTTTCTACATCAGTAAAATCGACCACAAAGCTCCGCTGGTCAGGATATTCGTTTGCCAGCTGAAGGATTTCATTCCAGTAGTAATCTTTAAAGAATCTTTTTAGTTTCTCGTCCCACTTGCTTTCTGTTTCAGTCATAACATTCTCAAAAATTGGTTTTTATGAAAATTTTTATTTTCGATCAGGTTGTTTCTACTTAAAAATAATTCTAAAAAAGTAAAAAACGTATAAGATATAATAGATTCTGATAAAACATGCTTATTATCATATGAACTTTTCTATGCTTTCCGGATCTTCTATTTTTTGCAGGTTCTCAGCCTCTGATGCTAACCTCATTTTTCTCTCACTTTTCCTTATTATGCCCCTCAAAGTCTGGACTTCTCTCGGTGTCAGTCCTGCTCTTCCGAATATTCTTCTCAGCATAAGGGAAGTTTTGTCTTTTTTATGAGCCGGATAATTTATTTCCTCAAGTAATTCATCCAGATGTTCATAAAGGAGCTGCAGATCAAGGCCTTCTGCAAGAGGGTTGCTTCCTCCTTCAAGTCCGGAAAGTTCGTAAAGCACAATCGCAACGGCGTGAGAAAGGTTCATGATCGGATATATTTCCGAAGTAGGGACCGTGATAAGCATATCAAAGCCTTTAAGTTCGTCATTGCTAAAGCCGTTGTCTTCGCGCCCGAAAAGAACTGCAATAGTACCGCTGTATCCCTTGAGTTTTTCTTTCACTTCCTTTACAGTATAAAGAGGAAGGCGTATATGTTCTCCGGTTTTCAGGCTTGAGACTCCTGTAGTCCCTATAAGCAGGTCTGCACCTTTTACGGCTTCTTCCAGGGTTGATGTAATCCTCGCTCCTTCGAGCACGTCCCTTGCGTGGGAAGACATTGCTCTTGCCTGTCCTTCAAGTTCACAGGGATTCACCAGAACAAGATCGGAATATCCGAAGTTCTTCATCGCTCTTGCAACAGACCCAACATTTCCCTGATACATGGGTTCCACAAGCACTACTCGAATTTCAAGTGACAAATTTCTCAATCCTGAATGCGTTTTTTTAAATCAGTTTGAATCAGTTTATAAGAGTAATCGCATCTGCCATGCAAACAGTCGTGCACATCCTGCATGCCAGACAGTAAGACGGGTCTTTTNNCTTTTACAATGCAGACCTTTTTACCGTTTTTTTCTTCCATTGAGTAAACTCTCGGACCTTTAGGGCATGCAGCTTTACATGCCCCGCAGCCTGTACATTTTTCCTCGTCAATATAGATTTTCATGCCGTTTATTTTCCATCTGTTTTAATGTATTTTTTCATCCTTTTTTAGTTGTTTATTGCTTCCTTTTATATACTATTATTATTATTATTATTATTATTATTATTATTATTTTACTTGCTATTTTTACTTACCATTTTTACTTACTATTTATTTACTAACTGCCCATCTGGCAATTTATTATCTATTATAATATAATTTTCATCTTTTCATTATCTTTTCGTTTCTTGCAACTTATNNGTAATTAAAAACGGTTAAAGACTCAAAACTGGTTATTAAGTACACATACAGTTTTATATTGTTTCGAGCAATATATTCTCTGAGCTGGTACTCCCTTTTGCGGGTCCAGAAGTTTAATTCCTCTGATCCGGAAGGGTGCCGGATTACTGAGGTGCTGTATTATGTTGGGGTCTAATTTCCTGGGGCTTAAACAGTTTCCATACCTGTTTTTCACGGGTCGGAATTCTGTCTGGAAACTTCAGCTTTTCATTAACTCAGTTTTTGTTCTGACGTCCGGACACCGGATTCAGGCTGACTGATTAGATCCTGAAACAAGTCTTTAACTATTAAAATTGGAAGAATTAAGGAGATAATGACATGGTAAGCAAAGAGTATGTTAAGGGAGATCTTCCTGAGAAAGCCGCAATTCTGCAAAGAGACGGACAAACTTATGCAATTGCTCCTCATATTCCCGGAGGAATCGTATACCCTGAAACCCTCCGAAAGATAGCAGATATTGCAGAGAAATACGGGGCTGCAGCCCTGAAAATTACTTCAGCCCAGAGAATTGCGATTGTAGGGCTCAAGGAAGAAGACCTGGATTCAGCTTGGAGTGAACTGGGCCTGAAACCCGGAGCTGCTATAGNNCTTTCCGAAGAACAGGTTCTGGACCTTGTTGACAGGATCATTAATTTCTATAAAGGATACGGCAAATCAAGAAGGATCGGAGAAGTGGTGGACGAGATCGGGATCGAGAAATTCAAAGAAGGAATAGGGCTATAAACAGCCCTTTTACAAACCGACCTGTTCGTTTAATTATTCAGATGAACTTATTCCAAGGTTTTAAATACGATTTCAAGACGATTTCAAATACAAATTAAATACAAATTANNTACAAATTAAATACAAATTAAATACAAATTAAATGCAACTTCAAAACGACTTCAAATATTCTGGTCCAGAGTGACTTAGAAAAAAGCTGGAAGTTTTAGTTTCAGAAAAAACTGGCTTTCAGGTATCCTGCATAAGTTTCATCTGAACTTTCTTTTTCTTCAGCTTTTTCAGTTTGTTATTTTGTTTTCGTAGCGCGTCCGTTTTTTTTCTCATTTTTTTGAATTCTCTGCAGTCGGATTTTTTCATTTACAGTCAGGAAGAGTTTCAGTAAATTAATATATAATCTTTATATTATAATTTTATCATTATTTTTCAGGTTTTCTTTTTCTTTTCCTTTCAAATGGCTTTAATGCTACTCTATTTTCGCGGCTCTTGTGAGCTTTTCGATGCATTGCGTATTAAAGATAACGTTTAAATATAATAGATACAAAGACTAACAGACTATTCAAACCTTATACAGACAGTCGCTACGGTTCTCGCTCTGTCTTTACTGTTATTGATTCTAATAATCTCAATGATAATTCTGAAGCAGTATCAGTTCTCAGTTTTTACCCATATATAGGAGGAATAAACTATTAGTGAGGAAATGCTTTACTTCTCTGGGCTCACGGATGCACTTCGACTTACGTTTGTCCAGATAATGATACTAAGCACAATAGCTATTGTGATTTTCTTATATGGTATGATCCTTAACCTCCAGAAATGGGGAGCAGGAGTGACAGGTTACGCTCTCGAGCCCCAGGAAGGAAAGAAAGGAAGTGCAATCAGATTCTTAAAAACCTGGTGGGAACAGGTAAAAGAAGAATCCCATCACGGACATGGAAAACCCATCCTTGAAGTCCTTGTCCTTGATATTCTCTTCCAGAGAAGGATCCTCAAAAGAAGCCCTCTTCGCTGGTTCATGCACTTTACGATTTTTGCAGGCTGGATGTCTCTGTTTGCCCTATCAGGGCTCATGTTTGCAGTCGAAATGACTGAAAAGTTCGGAATCGAGCTTCCGTTCACCCCCGCAGAATTTAGAGATTTCCTCTCCCTTCCGAATTACATCTTCGGCTACATCCTGCTTATCGGAGTCATTATTGCAGTAGTAAGAAGGCTCTTTGTCTCTGAAGTCAGGGAAGCTTCCATCATGTATGACTGGATTCTGCTTGCAGGAGTTTTCATAGTTACGATTTCCGGCTTTATTGCCGATGGTATCAGGACCGGAATCATCTGGGGCTTCGGGCTCGACCCTGCAACTGCACCTCCTGCAGCTCTCTTCCACTCCGTGATATCCCTGCTCTTCTGTATAGCATATATCCCATACAGCAAATATATCCACGTAATCGCTACCCCCCTTGCAATCCTTGCAAATAAGGGAGGAGAATAAAATGGCAAAAAAAACTCCATCAATAGACACCAAAAACCTTACAGCAGTCCAGCTCATGGAGCTCGACTCCTGCACCCGCTGTGGTGAATGTGTAAAATGNNCCAGAAACCCGGGCTAGCACCCAGGGACAAGATCCTGCGCTGGAGGCAGTACATGAACAAATCCTACGGGATTAAAGCAAAACTCTTCGGCCCTACTGAAATTCCTCAGTCCGAGCTTGAAGAATTCAAAGACGATGTGCACGGCTGTACCACCTGCGGTATCTGTGCAACTGTATGCGAGTCAGGCATTAATACTGTGGAACTCTGGGAATCCATGAGGGCAAACCTTGTGAAGAAAGGCATAGGTCCTTATGGGAAGCAGAACATGTTCCCGAAACTTATCGGGCAGTATCATAATCCTTACATGAAGGACCAGAAAGACAGACTTGCCTGGGTTCCTCCAGATGTGAAAATTGCAGATAAAGCAAACATTGTCTATTTCACCGGATGTACTGCAGGGTACAATCAACTTGCTTTAGCCTATGCAACCTCACGTGTGCTCAACAAGCTGGGCATTGAGTTTGCTATGCTTGGGGAAGATGAATGGTGCTGTGGCTCAGCCCTTATCAGGACAGGCCAGGCTCATATCAACGATGTGCCCCATCAGCTTGCAAAACACAATGTTGAAGCTATAAAGGCAAAAGGCGCCACAAAAGTTCTCTTTGCGTGTGCAGGCTGCTTCCGTGCAGCAAAAGTTGACTGGCCAAGGCTTCTCGGTGAAGAACTTCCGTTTGAGGTCGTCCACATTTCAGAGTTCCTCGCAGACCTGATCAAGAAGGATAAAATCAAATGGGAGAAGTCCATTGACAAAACAGTTACCTACCATGACCCCTGTCACCTGGGCCGCCATGTAGGTGTCTTTGATGCACCCAGATACGTGCTGTCCCACATCCCCGGTGTCAAATTCGCTGAGATGGACAGAGTAAAAGAGTTCCAGCGCTGCTGTGGAGCTGGTGGTGGTGTAAAGGCAGGTATCCCTGACCTTGCTATGGCAGTTTCAGAATCCAGGGTTAAGGATGCCGTTGCAACCGATGCAGATATCCTTGCTAGCTGCTGCCCATTCTGTAAGAGGAACCTCTCTGATGGCCGGGACGCACTTAACGTTGATATGGTTGTCGAGGACGTCATTGAGCTGGTTGCAGAGGCTTTGGGCCTTGAGACTCAATAAGTGAAAGAAGTAAAGGCTGGGCTCCAGCCCTTACCTTCAATCCTAATATTTTTGTTACTTCTATTTCTCAGAAAAACTTAAATACCGATAACACACTCCCCTGAACATGCATATTCCTTACGAATTTCTCGGAAAAGTATTCATATACCTGATGCTTATCGCTCTTGCGGGTACCTTACTCGCCCTTCTTATCGGAGCATATTCATTTAAAAAGCACAGAATCATTTTCCCGGGGTTCGTATTGTTTACGCTTTACCTTTTCTATTCCCCCTCAAAGTGGATCTGTAGGGTTTTCAGGATAAGGGATACCCTTATAGACGATATCCTTATTGATGTTAGAAACGCTGTTATGTATGATGATTTCCTGCGTATCAAAGACAGGAAAATTCTACTTCACCCGCAGTGTCTGCGCCACCCCAGTTGCAAGGCAAGGTGCGATCCTGTCCATGGTTACGAGTGCAAGCGGTGCGGGCTCTGTGATATCTCAAAACTCTGCGATGCGGCTGATAAGAATAATTTTAAAGTCTTTGTAGTTCCAGGGGGGAGTTTTGTTAAAAAGATTTTTAAAGAATACAATCCTAAAGCCTGTCTTGGTGTTGCCTGTTATAATGAGCTTTCCGAGAACATGCAGGCTGTCTCCTTTGTCCCCGTCCAGGGAGTACTTCTTCTCAAAGACGGTTGCTTCAATACCGAGGCAAATGTTGAGGAAATAATTCAAAAGATGGAGATGTGCCATGTATAATATTATCGGGCAGGCGCTTTTCATTTCCGCCGTACTGTCTTTCACCTTATCGGGTATGGCTCTGCTGGTCAGCCGAAGAAGCCTTACGCGTAGTGTTTTTCTGGCAGGCTTTTATGCAGATGTACTTGATTTCTTTTATTTGCCCTTAAGGCAGATTTTCCTCAAGTTTTCGGATACCCGTATACTTGACAAA
>DUIO01000251.1 GCA_013330315.1 Methanosarcina sp.
GGAGCCTGCTTCCACGCATTTAACCATGCCCTCTTTAAAAGCCTGCTCTTCCTCTGTGCAGGCTCGGTGGTTCACGCTACAGGCACGAGGAAAATCGAAGCATTCGGAGGGCTTGTAAAAAGTATGCCCATAACTTCAGCCCTTTTCATGATAGGTTCGGTCTCGATTGCAGCCCTACCACCGACAAATGGTTTTGCTGGCGAGCTCCTGCTCTACCAGGCATTCTTCCAGTCTTTCGCCGTAACCGACCCTCTGCTTACTGTATTTCTTATAATTGCCCTCTCAAGCTTTGCCTTNNCGTTCTGAAAAGAGCCGCCTTGCTGAAGAGGTCCGGAAACCCATGCTTTTAGGGCCTGCAATACCTGCAGCTCTCTGTATACTCACAGGACTCTTCTCAAAACAAATTATCTCTCTTGCAGGCTGGAGAATTGAGTTTCCGGACATGCTTTTACTGGGGCTTTTGCTCGGGTTAATATACGCAGCCCTTTTCCTGATAACCCGCTCAAAGGAAACGAGCCCTATCAGAGTCAGCGAAACCTGGGGATGCGGGATTCCAACCCTTGCACCTTATATGGAATACAGCTCTTCAGGCTTTTCCGAGCCTCTTGTAATGATCTTCAAAAGTATTTACAGGACAAAAATTGTTCACAGAGCTGAGTATTTTGATAGACAGGAAAGCCTCTTTAAGGGTGGAAACGTGGAAATCCGTCTGGTCCGCTTCTTTGAAGAGTATCTTTATATTCCTCCTGCAAGGGCAATCGGGAACTTTTCAAAGTACGTCTCAAGACTTCAGAACGGAAAACTTGACAGTTACGTCCTTTATGCTTTTCTCGCGGTCATAGTATTGATTATAGCAACAGGAGGCCTTGTATGAACACATCGTTCCTTCTTTTTGCCTTCTTAAATCCTTTATTTGCCCTGCTTACAGCTCCTCTATATATGTCTCTGATTCGAAAAGTAAAGGCATATTCTCAGGGAAGAAAGGGCCCCCGGCTCTTTCAGGTGTATTATGACTTAAGAAAACTCATGAAAAAAGAAGCTGTTTACTCTCCTACTTCTTCATGGGTTATGCGATTTACTCCGTACCTGAACCTCTCGACCCTGCTGGTCTGTTCCCTTTTCGTTCCCCTGATCTTTGTCCCTGAGCCGGCGGGAGGATTAGGAAATATAATTGTCTTCCTCTACCTCCTGGCGCTTGAGAGGTTTTTTACCGCCCTTGGAGGACTTGATGCAGGAAGTGCTTTCGGAGGCATGGGCAGTTCAAGGTCTATGAGCCTGGCAGCTGTGATCGAACCTACAATGGTTATTTCTTTTGCAGCTCTGGCATTTGTCCTGAAGAGCCTGAACCTGCACCAGATGTTTGCACTTACCGCAGGTACGATTCTTCCTATTAGCCCGACCCTTGTCCTGGTCTCAATCTCCCTCTTCATTATCCTTATAGTTGAGACCGGAAGGCTGCCTGTGGACAATCCGGCAACACACCTCGAACTTACCATGATTAATGAAGCAATGATCCTTGAACAGGCAGGAAAGAACCTTGCCCTGCTTGAACTTACCCATGCCCTCAAGCAATTCCTGCTTATGGGGATATTGATTAATGCAATTCTTCCGGTAGGGCTCAGCACTGAGATAGACGCCGGAAAAATTGCGGTTTCGGCCCTTCTCTTCCTTGCAAAAGCAGGTCTTCTTGCAATAATAATCGGGCTCTTTGAATCAGCCCTCGCAAAAATGAGGCTCTTCAGGCTTCCTTCATTTTATGTTATGGCATTTTTCTTTTCAGCCATTACAATCCTTATTGAGGTGTTTGCATGATTGACCCGACTTTCCTTGAAGGCATAATAAAGATTTTTTTTGTTTTTGTCCTTATCAGTGCAGGGCTGATCATCTCAACCCGCAACCTGAGTTCAGTATTAACCGCATACACAATCCAGTCTTTCCTGCTGGCTGCAGTCTCATTCCTTCTCTATATGATAGATGGAAAAAGTCAGCTTCTGCTGCTGGCAGGCCTGACTCTTGCGAGTAAAGTGATTTTGATCCCTTACTTTATCTCCAGGATAGAAGAGAAAATCAAGATAGGAAGAGACCTCCACTTTGCATATCTCGAGCCAACNNCTTACCCTTATGGGTATGCTTGTAGTGTTCAGCAGAAAAAGAGTCATAACAAAGGCTCTAGGTTACCTCAGTATGGAAAATGGGGTGCTGATGTTCGGCCTTTTTGTAACAGAGCTCCCCTTCATTATAGAAGTCCTGATTATAATCGACCTCATTATTCTGGTAATGCTGACCACAATCCTGGCCGTGGGAATGGACTCGAGCATTGAAGAGTACAGGCAGAAATTCCGAAAACTGCAGGTCTGGACAGGAGTGGAATCCCAGTGATCCGGTACTATCTGTTAATAATGGGCTTATTCCTGGCACTCGGTCTTATTCCGAAGTCTCACAGGCTAATGAATGCGCTTGCAGCAGGAAACGGACTACTGCACCTTGTTGTAAGCTGCGTAGCTCTTTTTATGCTTGACCTTCCTGGTAGGCTTGGAGAATCGCTTTACCTTGACCATCTCAACCTTTACGTGGAACTGATAACCGCACTTGGGTTCACTGCTGCAGCCTTCTATGCCAGAGGGTACACTGACAGCCTTATGGAAGCCGGAGAGCTCGACCCTAAAAATCTGAAGACCTTTTACCTCGCCTTCAATCTCTTGCTTGTTACAGCCACTGTTGCGCTCTTTTCAGATAACCTGGCACTTTTCTGGATCTTTGCTGAACTCACAACGGTTTGTGCTGCTATGCTTGTTGCAATCCTTTCTGCAAGAGAGAATATAGACGCTGCCTTAAAATATGTCTTCATAGTTTCGGGAGCCATGCTCTTTGCTTTCCTTGGGCTGGTTTTCCTGTTCACCCTTTCAGAACAGGCGCTTGGGGAAGGGACACTTAACTGGACAGAACTTGTGATTCATGTTTCCGAGTTTTCGCCTGCCCTTCTGCTTGCAAGCTTCACCCTCATGTTCATAGGTTTCGGAGCAAAAGCAGGAGTAGCCCCTTTCCATACATGGCTTCCGGATGCTTACGCAAGGGCTCCCTCGGTGAGCGCAATCCTTTCGGGACTTATGCAGAACCTTGGAATCTATGGCATAATCAGGATGTATGCACTGCTTAGAGAGAGCAGTGCAGCCCCACAGGCGTCTTCGATCCTGCTTGCAGCAGGAGTCTTCTCAATTGCTCTCGCCTCGTTTAGCATGTTCCAGCAAAGAAATCTAAAGAGGCTAATAGCTTTCTCAAGTGTCGAGCATATGGGCCTTCTTCTCATAGGTATAGGAATAGGGACACCTCTTGCCCTCTTCTGGGCTCTTTTCTATATGCTTGTCCATGTGCTCGTAAAAGAAACCCTGCTGTTTTCCGCAGGCATCCTGCATAGGCAGTACAGGAGCAATATGCGTGAAGATATGAGGGACGTTTTTAAACTCCAGCCCAGAGCAGCCTGGGGTATGATCCTCGGGAGCATTGCAATAGTAGGAATGCCGCCTTTCCCCCTTTTTCCGGCAAAGTTTTTCATCCTGCTGGAGAGTGCGGCAGTTTCCCCTTACCTTACACTTACAGTAATGCTCATGCTCATCCTTGCAGCCGCATCCTTTACAAACTTCCTCCTTAAAGCTTTCTCAAAAGTGACCATAGAGGAAGAAAGCGGAAAAGAAAGGCACGTAACCGGCAATCATGAAGCTACAGGAAAAGCTGGACTGGAAAGTGTTGCAAAAAAAGAATCCGGAGAAGAAGAAAATTACGAGGAAAACAGGCTTCCGGAGCGATATCTGGTGAAAAGCGGAATGAGAGTTCCAGCTATCTGTATGCTGGCTCTTGCCCTTGCCCTGGGCTTTTATTTCCCTGACTCCCTGAAGGATTTGCTTAATGCTATAATTCTTGAACTCGGGTATGTTTAAGGGGCGGTTGATATGGAAACCAAAATGAATAAAGATAAAATGAAGTTACTTTCGATAGTTTCGAGTATTAAAGAAGAAGAAGAAGAATCTGAAGAACTGCTCAATACCCGTGAAAACGAGGTATATCTGAAGGTTTCGGAAGACAGGTTTAAGGATATCTGTCCTGCACTGGCAGAAAAACAGTTTAGCCTTATAGGGCTCTTTTGTGCGGAAGCCTTTGAAAAGAAGGAGGGTTTTACCCTTTTCCATGTGTTTAAGCAGGCTGGTAAGGCACCTGTCCTTATACTGGTCCAGGATATAGGAAAAGAAAAAAAAGCTAGCTCAATTGCAGAAACATTCCCTTCGGCTTCCTGGTTCGAGAGAGAAGTAAGGGACGGTTTCGGTGTTGAGTTTGCCGGAGCATTTGATACTCGGAGACTCTTCCTTCATGAATGCTATCCCGAGGGTTTCCACCCCCTGCGGAAAGATTTCAAAAATGCGCCTTTTAATCTAGCTGAAACTCCGCGTACGGAGTACAGGTTCAGGCAGGTCAAAGGAGAAGGTGTATATCAGATCCCTGTAGGACCCGTACATGCAGGAATAATCGAACCCGGACATTTCAGGTTCAGCGTAATAGGTGAACCCATATTTAGCCTGGAGATTCGGCTTTTTTACAAGCACAGAGGAATAGAAAAACTGGCTGAAGGAAAAAACCCTTCGGAATGCGTTGCCCTTGCAGAAGCCATAAGCGGGGATGAAAGCATGGCAAACGCAGCAGGATTCTGTATGGCAATAGAAGAGGTCTGCGGAATAAAGGTACCTGAGAGGGCAGAACGCCTGCGAGCGGTTATGCTCGAACTCGAGCGTGTCTATTCCCTGCTAGGGGACCTTGCAGGCATGGCTGTAGATGTGGGTTTTGCNNTGCCTGTTTTTTTTGAAAAATTTTCCAGGGCTTTTGAATCCGCTTATGAGAGGGCAATGTCTTCGTCTTCCCTGATCGACAGACTTGCAACAACTGGAGTAATAAAAAAAGAACTTGTTTCCCCTCTTAACCTTACAGGTCCTCTTGCGAGGGCTTCGGGTTGTCCTGCCGATACCAGACTTGATAGGCCCTATGGAGCTTACAAGGAGTTTGCTCCGGAGCCTTCAATGAGGAAAAAAGGAGATGTCCTTTCCCGCTTCGAAGTAAAAGCAGGGGAAATTCGTTCATCTGCAACCCTTATCCTGAGCCTTATAGAAAAAATTCCACAGGAACCTGTACTTGCTGAAGATGGGAACTCTAAATATACCGGAAGTTCCAGGGGCAGTGTACCAGGGGAAAACATCAGATCTGATATCACAGGCTATTCCCTTGCACTCGTAGAAGCTCCAAGGGGACAGAACCTTCACTGGGTGTACCTGAAAGACGGAGTCATTGACCGATATAAGGTCAGAACGGCATCTTTCTGCAACTGGCAGGCTATAGAACATGCGGTGATAGGAAACATTGTTCCTGACTTTCCCCTCATAAACAAGAGCCTTAACCTGTCATATGCAGGAACTGACCTTTGAAAAAAAGCTCAACGAAGTAACATTTAAAAAATAGAAACTAAAAAATATAAAAAATTTGAATGAGGTCTGATTATGGTAAACCCTCTTTCTCTTCTCTTCAGTCCGAAGGTTACGGAGAAATTTGAATTCCGGNNAATTCTACGGAGATTGAAATCTCAAGCCTCGGAAATCCGCACTATGACGTTGAAAGGTTCGGGATTTCTTTTGTAGCATCTCCGAGGCATGCTGATGTCCTTCTGGTTACGGGGGCAGTTACCCTCAACATGGCTGAAGCTGTGAAAAAGACTTACGAAGCGATGCCTTATCCAAAATATGTAATAGCAGCAGGAGATGATGCTTGCGACGGCGGAATTTATAAGGGCTCTTACGCTGTACTTGGAGGCGTTGATAAAATTCTGCCCGTAGATATAAAAATTCCAGGAAATCCGCCTTCTCCAAAAGAAATCATGCAGGGGATTTTTGCCTTATAAAAAAAGCTCAGAAATAATTTATGTGCCTTCCGATTGCGGGCAGGCGGTGTTATATAGGAGGTATCTTCGTACATTCCAGTGAGTACAGCCTCCTATTAACAGATAGATTACCGTACAAATCTAAACAAATAATTTTCTTTTTTTCTCCAGTCCGGTTTCCAAAAAAGGTTTGTCTACCACTTTTTTTGTCAGAATATAACCTTACAAGATTACTTTTTCATTAAATTACTT
>DUIO01000155.1 GCA_013330315.1 Methanosarcina sp.
ACGACTGCAATCCCGGCAAAGAAAACTCCAAGCAGGAGCAGGGGAGTAATCTGCTTTATCAGGAACCAGGTTTCTCCCATCCAGCTCTCAAGCTCTTCTTTTGAGAACCACTTGAAAGAGAGGAAAGCGGTAAACCCTATCATGGGAGCCCAGGCAAGAAGCTGAGTTGTATACTTCCANNGGCAGGGGCAGAGAACAAAAATGTGGTTGCAGGCCCTATCCCTGCTCCCCTTTTGTAGATTCCTGCAAAAAGGGGAAGAACCGTGCAGCTGCAAACTGCAAGAAGGCAGCCTGAAACTGCAGCTACGGTATAAGATACATATTTGGGGGCGTCTGCTCCAAAGAACTTCAGCACCGATTCTTTGGAAAAGAGGGAGGCTATTGCACCAGCCAGAAAGAAAGCAGGCACAAGACACATTAGCACATGGAGCGCAAGGTACTCCTGCACTGACTGAAGCCCGACCGATATTAGATAAGTGATATAATCAAGAGTCATTTTTCCACCGGGGGTGTTTTCCAGATTCTCCTATTGTTATTTCAAATATATTTGAAAGAACCTATATAAAATTTCCTATTTCAAATTTATTTGAAACAAGTTTAAGGCCTGCATTTAGGGTATATATCTCATTTTGTATTCAGGTATGGATTCACTTTTCAGTTTTACATCTCTTTATTGCAATTGTCTCCAGAGTTTCAGAATTACAGCCAATTTTCTGAAGATGTTTTCTAATGAGTGTATTTATATATTTTCCGTAATATTTTAAAAACATGAAAATTAAAGTTGAATCTGCATGCATATCCAGAAAAAAATGTTTTTTCTACACTATTCTTCTGTTTATCCTGGCCGGTATTTTTGAGATTGGGGGTGGATATCTTATGTGGCTGTGGCTGCGCGAAGGAAAAGAGCTGGTTTTTGCATTTATCGGGGCAGTAGTCCTTTTTTTATACGGAGTAGTGCCAACTTTCCAGCCTTCATATTTCCACAGGATATATGCGACTTACGGAGGCATTTTTGTTGTTATGTCTCTTTTATGGGGATGGATTTTCGATAAAATTCCCCCTGACACTTATGACCTGATAGGCGCCCTGATAATTCTAATCGGAGTCTTTATTATCTATTACTGGCCCAGGAAAGAGGAAGCTGCATGATTGACCCTGGAATTTCCCTTGCCCTTTTTTTCCTGGCTGCCCTCTTTGAAATCGGAGGCGGATATCTGGTCTGGTTGTGGTTAAGAGAAAATAAAGGAGTGGCATTCGGAATTCTTGGCGGGCTGACATTAGCTGTATATGGGATCATACCAACCTTCCAACCGGCAAATTTCGGCAGGGTCTATGCCGCGTACGGAGGAGTTTTTATTGTTTCTTCTCTGATATGGGGTTTTTTTGTTGATAAGAAAAAACCTGACATATACGAAATCATAGGTGCAGTGATTGCACTTGTGGGCGTTTTTGTAATGTTTTATATTCCAAGGTAATATTGTTTGTTTTCCGATGGAAAAATAGGCAGCGATGTATAAAATAAATCCTAATTTTTTTGTTACTCCTCTGTTTGCAGGGTAATCAACCCTGAACCGTAACATTCATTCATTCATTCATTTTTCCTATGGAGGCTGTTGATTTCTATCATTAGATTCTATCCCACTTTGTTCGGGTTCACAAAACTATTTATATATTTATGGTTTGCTTAGGCAATAAATTAACAGTCGGTTTAGAACAAGAAATTAAGTTTATAACACAGTTATGACAGGGAGATAAACATGCTTCAGATATTCAAATCAACAGACACTGGAATGGTAGTTCTGGACCAGGTTGAAAGTGGAGCGTGGATTAATCTTGTAAATCCGGATGAAAGAGAAATTTTTTATGTCTCGGAAAACCTGGGCATCCCTGTTGAGCATATTAAAGCCGCTCTTGACGAAGAGGAACGTGCAAGGATTGAGGTTGATGGGGACTGTACCGTTGTATTGATAGACACCCCGGTGCCAAATGAGAAAGCTCAGGAAGGGGGAGTTTATTATACGGTTCCACTGGGGATCATTATTGCCGATAAGAATATTGTCACGGTCTCACTTCGAGAAAATTATATAATAAAGGACTTCATTGAGCGGAAAATAAAGTCCTTTTATACGTTTAAAAAAACACGTTTCTTTCTACAAATCCTGTATAAAAATTCCAGGTTATATCTCTGGTACCTTCGGGATATTGACAAAACGAGCGGTCTCATTGAGAACAGGCTGCATAAATCTCTAAGAAACAAAGAGTTAATTCAGCTCCTCGAGCTGGAAAAAAGCCTTGTATATTTTTCTACTTCCCTGAAAAGCAATGAGATGGTGCTTGAAAAAATCCAGAGGTCAAACCCTATAAAAATGTATCCTGAAGATTCCGAACTGCTTGATGACGTGATTATCGAAAACAAGCAGGCAATTGAAATGGCAAATATTTACAGCAATATCCTGAGCGGGACAATGGATGCTTACGCATCGGTCATATCCAATAATTTAAATATTGTAATGAAATTCCTGACATCCGTCACCATTGTAATGTCGATCCCGACAATGATTGCAAGTTTCTTCGGGATGAATGTTGACGTTCCATTCGAGAATAATCCTCATGCTTTTACGATTATTTTTATAATTTCCCTGTTTTTTTCGGTTATTCTGGGAATAACCCTGGCTAAAAAAGAAATGTTTTGAAATGTTTTAATCCTTAGCTGTTTATTTTTCTGCCGCCCTCTGCGCCTCTTTTGCGACATCTTTCACAGCCTCTCCTACAAGTGAAGATTTTTCGCAATGAGATGCCTCTTTTGGGCTGCAATTTATGAGGATACTCATTAACCTGTCTGCTGTTTTATAAAATTTCATATCCTCAAGCCTGACCAGAAGATCAGACAATTTTTCGCTAAATTCCCTGCACTTTTCATGGTCACAGACCGCCTGTTCATGCAGCCGGCTCACAGATTCCAATTCTTTAATAAACTCAGGAGGGAGTTTTTCGGTCATATAAAGGATATCCTGTTAGTTAATTATTGTTTACTGCCTTTGCCTTAAATTAAAAATGTATATGCACGCTTGCAGCGTTCCATTATCTTCTATAAAAGCAGCGTAAAAGTTTTCCGGAACTATAACTTTTTCTCTCTTACTTATAGCTCTTGCTTCGAGGCCTTCCTGACAGGCGTAAACCTGAAGCCCGGCACTTCCTGTACGCCAGATTACAGGTGATATACTCTATCGCCTGCGAGATAAAGTCTGGTATTTCCAACACCTGCAAGAGTATTTATATTTAATTTCATTTTTCCTCATGTTCATCATTATCGGATAAATTTCTTTTAAAAAACAAAATTCTATTTTTCTTCTAAAAAACAAAATTTAATTTTTCTTATAATATGGATTTTACTTCTTAAAAACCCGGGAGTTCACTTTCAAAAAAGCTTGATACCAAAAAGTTACATGAAAGTCTTCCAATTTCGGTCTCTGCGAAAAAAATAGATCTGGGAAGATTATCCAGAGGAAGTCTTTGATCTGAAAAGCGATTTGAGCCTGGCTATAGCTTAAGTCAAGCAATTTTATAGAAAAATAATAAGGTTGAGGGTTTAGCCTGAACCTTTCTAATTTTATTAGATTTTTCTTGCAAAGCGAATCTGTTAATACGCGAGTTTAAAAAACTCCCGTATCATAGGCACATTCGCCATGGATTGAAATATCCAGGCCTGCAAGTTCTTCTTCATCTGAAACTTTGACCGGAGTTATCGCATTTATAAGCATCAGCATAATGTAGGTGAATACAAATGCATAGATAGAAGTAATCACTACAACTACCAGTTCTTTTATAAAGAATGCAGTGCCGCCATAAAGCAGCCCGTCAGCGCCTGCAGGGTTTATGGCAGTTGAGGCAAATACTCCAAGGAGGATTGTCCCGGTCACACCACCGATTCCGTGCACTCCCCACACATCCAGAGCATCATCCCATTCCATCCTGTTTTTGATATGGACTGCAAGATAACAGGTAATAGCTCCGATGATACCCATTAAAGCTGCTACAGGCATACCGACCAGGCCTGCCGCAGGAGTAATGGTTGCAAGACCGGCAACAGCTCCTGTCATGAATCCTACAAATTTCGGCTTTCTTTCTCTGTACCATTCTATTATCAGCCAGGTGATTGCAGCAAAAGAAGCCGCGATGTCGCTGTTGAGAAATGCAAGTGCTGTAATTCCGTCAACGTTGAGTTCACTGCCAGCGTTAAA
>DUIO01000198.1 GCA_013330315.1 Methanosarcina sp.
CAGATTTTCTCCTGTCGTTTTTATCATGATGCAAAGATTTTATGAGATGTCAGATATGAGAGATTGTGTCTGTAATTTCTGCTCCTGTTCCTACTTTTAATGAATCTTTGCTTTCTTTGAAGAGCTTATATACCCTGAGAAGCATAAATCCGGAAAGCATAAATGCCAGCAGGTCTGAAACCGGAAAAGCTGCCCAGACTCCATCCAGTTTGTATAAACTTGAAAGGACAACAACAGCCGGGATCAGGAAAAGGAGCTGACGACTAATGGAAAGAAGGAAAGCTGGTCTGGCTTTTCCCAATGCCTGAAACAGGATTGATGCGACTACATTCAGACCGATTAAAGGCGTTCCGAGAACCATAATCCTGACAGCAGTTTTTCCAAGCTCCAGATATTCCGGATCCGTACTGAAAATAATGAGGAGCTTTTCTGCGAAAAGGTAAACGATAAGCAGACCAAGGGCCCCAAAAGCCGTTGTAGCCACAAGAGACAATTTTACAGCTTCAACTATCCTCCCATATCTCTTTGCTCCGTAATTAAACCCGACAATTGGCTGCAGGCCAAAGCCCAGACCCAGAAGGGGCAGGAAGATAAAGGAATTAATCTTCATCGTTATGCCGAAAATGGCAATTGCTACATCTCCCCCATAAGTTGCGAGTGCATTGTACACGAAAATCATCATGACACTGCTTGAGCATTCCATGATAAAAGATCCGGTACCGATAGCCCCGATTTCCTTAATGATTCCGGAATCCAGTTTGAGGTTTTCTGGTCTGAACCTGACTGCCCCTTTTCCTTTAAGATAGTATAACAGGAGCCAGAACGAAGCTATAGCCTGGGAAAGTACGGTTGCAATTGCAGCACCTTCAACGCCCATCCCGAAACCAAACATGAAAAGCGGGTCAAGGAAAATATTGAGGCCGCCTCCTATAAGCATAGCACTCATTGCAAGACGTGAATTTCCTTCGGATCTGACGATATTCTGAGCAGCTACTCCAAATACAAAGAAAATCCCGCCTAAAATTATGTATTTAAGATAGTCTCTGGCATAAGGGAGGGCTCCAGCAGTTGCTCCGAAAACCTTCAAAATCGGGTTGAGATAAAGAAGACAGGGAACGGCTATAAGTATGCTGAGAATAAGGCTCAGGGAAAAAACGTTTCCAAGGACTTTTTCGGCTTTTTCATTTTCTCTTGCTCCAAGAGCACGTGAGATTATTGAAGAACCTCCTGTCCCGAGGACGATTCCAAAAGCCATTATTATCATCTGGACTGGAAAAGCTATTGAAAGGCCGCCTATGGCCTGTACACTATCTGCTCCATAAGCCACTCCTACAAAAAAGGTATCCACTACATTATAGATAGCCTGTACCAGCATTCCGATAATAACAGGCATTGAAAGTTTAATCAAAAGCCTTCTTATCTTCTCCGTACCGAGAAATTCACTTTTTTCTTCCATTTTTGCCTCTGCAGTCTTCATTTCATATCATCCGACCTGTCAGACGGAGGCTCGAACCCGGGCTCAAAAAGTTTAATCGAAGCTTTATGGCTGAGTAGCCTGAAAATTTCTTTTTCTTCCAGGGTAAAGTTAGAAAAGAGAAGATCTGTAAAGGAATTCAACCTCTGAAAAATAATGTATCTTATTTCCTTCCCTTTTTCTGTAAGGTAAACTCTGTAAGCTCGAAGGTCGTTTTCATCTCTTTGCCTGTATACGTACCCTTCTTTTTCCAGATTCTGAATGGCTCTGGCACTCGTTGCTTTGCTTACCTTCAGAATCCTTGCAAGATTTTCCTGAGAAATTCCATTTTTATGATATAAAACCAGTAAAAACTCAAACTGCCCGCTTCCTACCCTGTAAGCTTCAAGTTCCTTTGCCATATACGCAATATGGCTCCGGAAAATGAGGGCAATTCCNNCCGGAAAATGAGGGCAATAGAACCGAGAAATATTGTTTGATCTTCCATATTTTATCCTTCATTTTTTGTGAATACAGGCGGATTATTGAAATTGGATATAATGGTTTAATAGTTTCACATGAAATAGATTTAATGCAAAGGAGTAAATGTTTTGGAGCTTAAGACAGCGCAGATGTCAATTTTAGGGGCCATAAAGGCATACATTGAAATTGGAGACACACATAAAAATGTTCCATATGAAACCATCTAGTACTCAATACATACAGGAAGTATATAATAGTTCCGTATGAAACCAAAATAAAGATAAGAATTAGCTAATATCCACATAAAAATCCAAAATATGTAAATTTATTTTAGAAAATTGAGACGTCAATACCAGTTATCACACGCTGCAAATATAAGTATAAAAAAGCATCTTGAGCCGTTATCATCAGTAGTTTGAATAAAAATATACATCCGAAAGACAATGAGATATAATAATATGCATATCTATCAAGCAGGANNAGGAAGTATATCACTAAGGAAGTAATAACTAAGGAAGTAATAACTAAGGAAGTAACCACTAAGGAAGTAACCACTAAGGAAGTAACCACTAAGGAAGTATATCACTAAGGAAGTATTTCATCCTGCAGAATGGTTCCTGAAATCCGATAGTCAAAGTTAGCACTTGGAATAACACAGGAATCTTTTTTTCAGAACCTGTTAAAAAGAGTTTATCTTTTCAAGATATACCAATTCAACTTTGCTACTCAGTTGCTCTCTCCCGAACTCCCGATATCCCAATTTGTGATATAGATGAAGGTTTTTGATGCTAAGCGATCCGGTAAAGATTTCAAACCGGGTTGAATCCTGATTCATAGTCTCAGCTTCTGCCATCAACCGGGCGCCTATACCTTTATTCTGCCAATTCGGGTGCATAATTAACTTTCCTATATGGCAGGTATCACCCGAAACATGAGTTCTTACAGATCCTATAATTGAGTGCTTGTTGATGGCTTTGAGGAATGATTGAGTATTGAACTCATATTGAATTTCTTCGATAGTTTGAAGTAAAGGTGGGATGGTCCAGTCGTTATAAATTTGGGCCTCGCTCTGATATGCCAGTTTTTGGAGGTCTAAGATTTCGATTGCATCTTCAAATGTCGCCTGAAAAATTTCAACCCACATTGTCATAACTCTCATTCCAAATATATAACGTTAATAATTTAGTGAAGATCTCAATATGCTATGAACTTGAAAAATAGTACAATTGAGAAAAACACAGATTCCTGAGTTTTTACCCTATCAATGGAGACCATAAAAATGGAAACTACATTAGAATGTAAAAAAATACTCTTTTTATACTTTTTCCCTGAATGCTCGTAAACTTACTTCTGTTGAAAGTCTAACTTTTTGATTTTATTTTAACCTGTTGAAGTACATTACTCATATGCTGAGTATAACAAAGTAAAAAGCTATAAGCATACTCAAGACACTTATTATTACAGCCTGCGAATTCAATACATATAAAGTGAGGCTAAAAACACATATGAGAGGAGGTATAACATGACATCAAAATTGATGGACTACTTTAACAAGCAACCAAGAATAGGTGTACTCAGCACATCAAGCAAAGACGGAAAGGTAGATTCTGCTGTTTTCGGTTCACCCCAGATGATTGATGAAAATACCGTTGTAGTTGCAACAGGTAAGAACCGCACGTTCACAAACCTTCAGGAAAACCCTTACGCAATGTTCCTGATAATGGAGCCGGGGGCAGATATTATGAGCTGGAAAGGGATCAGGGTATATCTGAAGATGAAAGAGTCTGCAACGTCGGGAGAGATGCTTGATATGATCAGGAGCCAGATCGCAAAAATGGCTGGCGAGGAAGCGGGAAAGATGATATATGCAACCGTCACTTTCGAGATTATTGAGCTGAGACCTCTTGTTGACATGGGACAGGGCTGGGAGAAATCGATCTGAATTTAACCCGAATGTTGCCCGGGTCTGATCCGGATCCAATCCAGATTCAATCCGAATTAAGTCAGAATTAAACTCGAATTGAGTCCGAATTAAACTCGAATTAAATTCTAATTAAATCCGAGTCCAATAATTGACCCCTATAATCACTTTATTCCGGTACGGAAGATAATTAATTTGAAATTGTCCCGGCTTCCGTACTGGAAAAAGGCCCTGGAAGATTCATGAATCGAGAAAAGTAGAAATAAAAAAATGGCCGGCTCGGATTTAGAGTGGGACTTTATACTATACCGGCCTTTTCAAGAAAACCTTCCAGAGGCACGGAGTGAGTCTGGAAACCGCATACTTTGTAGGGGTCTGCTCCCAGTGAGAGGGCCACGAACTGGGCAATATTCATGTGAACCATGTCGTACTCTACCCCGAACTCTTTTTCAATTACGGGCTGGTAGCGGTCGTACTGGATGTGGCAGTTCGGGCACATGTGGATCATTAACTCCACACCGGCTCTCTGAAGGCTGTCAAGTTTTGTTTTGGTAACCTGAAGAGAGGTGCTTTTGTTAAGATGGAGCTGAGAAAAGCCCATTCCGCAGGTAAGAGTGCGGTCTTCGTACCAGCGGACAGGAGATGCTCCGCAGGCTGCGGCTATTGTATCTATAAGCTGGGGGTTTTCCGGGCTTCCGACTACATCCAGGTATTTGACTTTATAATAGTGGCAGGCGTGATGGGCTGCGGCTTTAACTCCGGAAAAATCGAACTTCTTCTCTTCCTGAATCTTTCCTACTTTACTCAGGATAATCTCAACTGCATGGTAGAAATTGGTCCTGGGGTTCATATCCCCTATTTCATAAACAAGGTCATCAAACCCCTTTTCCCTGAAGATAGAATTGACCTTATCCCGGACTTCAGCATTGGTATTAAGGAGTTCACAGGCTTCCTTGTTTATAGCGTAACAGGTTGAACAGAGGCAGGTAATGTTCGGATACCCGCATTTTCTTGCGACAGCGAAATTTCGGGCTGCAATTGCTGTTGTTGTGAGACCTTCAAAAATATCCGTATAATGCCCGATCCCTGTGCAGCAGGACTGCTCGTCATTTATACAGTAATCTACCCCAAGCTGGTCAAATACATAACGTGTGGCAGTTTCCACACCGGGGTATTCCTGCCCGACCATACAGCTCTTAAATAGTAAAAGCTTCCTGTCCGGTATACTCTCTATCGCTTTCAAAGCCGAAGTCTCCACTCTTTCTTTCGTTGTTGCTGCAATCTGTTTTCAAAAATCCATTGACCTTTTTTTCCTGTATCTTTGCTTTAATCCATTTCTCTCTTTCAAAGTAGCCCGTGCTCTCAAGTATAGCCTGGACTTCTCCGTGGGTGTCCCTTATGTCCCTGCTACTGAGCCCTAGTTCGGAACGGATAAACTCAAGATTCTTTTTCATTCCAATCCAGCGGTCTCCAAGGTCTCTTTCCATATTCTTTATACCTGCACCCGGGACTTTACTGGCTCCGTTTTCTGCAAGGTATTCTCCGATTTCAAGGAAATAGCCAAGTTTCTCAATGCCAATTCCTTCGTTAATAGCCATCTGTCTGAGAACCTGCACGATTGTAACCGGGCTGTTATTCCTCGGGCAACGGACATTGCAGGAGTAACAGTAGAAGCAGGACCAGATCATTTCCGATTCCAGCACACTATGGTCGTTTTCCAGCACTTTCTTTACAATTTGCCTCGGGCTATAATCCGTAAACCGGGCTGCAGGACATGACGCAGTGCAGGCTCCACACTGAATACAGCGGTCAAGTCCAAGGGATTCAGGGGTGCGAATACTCTTCTTTGCAGTCTCTGCAAGAGTTTTGCAATCCGGAGTGTCATATTCGTTTACATATGGCATCATTTTATCATCTCTCCTTCCCGGGCAAGGCTGGTAAAAGTTCCTGCGAGCCCTTTTGTGTTCGGAACATAGGCTTTTTTGAAATAGATTCGATTTCCTGAATCTCCAAGTTCTTCTTTAAGTTTTTCGAAATGCCTGACAGTAAGAGGATAAATTACTTCGGCCCTCGGACTGTCTGGCGGATCTTCTACGAAAAGGATAGAAGACGCTCCATGTCTGAATGCATGAAGTACCAGATCTCTGTCAATTACAAGGCTTGTAGGAACCCTGATTAATTTAACATTTGAAGGGTATGTAAGGACACTGTTGCCTATATTGTCGCAGGTAAGAGAAGCAATTCCGTTATTTATAAAGCCAAGCATGTCTCCTTCCTCAAGCACTCCCTCCAGCTCGGCTTTTATCTGAGGTTTCGTGAAGCCTGCGACCTGTATAGCTCCTTCCCTGCAAAGCTCAGTACAGTGCCCGCAGCCTGTGCATATAAGTGGATCAAGGACAATCCTTCCACTGTCATTTACGGAAAGGGCATCAAAGGGACACTTAAGACACTCTTCGCACCGCGTACAGAGCAGCTGGTTGATCGTTACAATCTCGTTGTCCAGAACTTTCGGGCTGTCCGTAATAAACGCCCTCGCCCTGACGGCTGCAAGTCCTGCCTGGGCAATGCTGTCCGTAACATCCTTGGGGCTCTGGGCAGTGCCGCAGACAAATACGCCGTCAAGGGAACTGTCTACAGGCTTTAACTTGGAATGCCTTTCTTTGACAAACCCGCTCTCGTCCTGGCTCAGGCTCAGCACGCTGGCAATCTTTCTGGTCCCCGGAGAAGGTATCATTGCCGCTGAAAGAATAACAAGATCGGCAGGAAGTTCCTTCATTTTCTGGTCAAGCGTATCTTCAATCCTTACTACAAGGCTCTTATCCGACTTCTCAACAACCTCGGCGGGTCTCCCGCGGACGAAATTGACCCCGGTTTCCTGAACTGCACGGTAATAATTTTCGTAAAAGCCAAAGGCCCTAACATCGATGTAACAGATCGTGATTTCTGTTTCCGGGTGTTTTTTCTTTATAAGGCTCGCATGCTTAAGGGCAGCCATACAGCAGTATCGGGAGCAGTAACGGTTCCCACCCTCCTTTTCGTCCCTTGAGCCCACACATTGAATCATAACTATTCTTTTTGGCGTTCTGGCGGAGGATTTGTTGGGTGAATTTTCACACCTTGAATCACAGGTCGAAGGCGCAGGATCAGGAGAAGCCCTGCTGAAGTCGGAAACTCTCAAAAGCTCCCCTTTTGTAGGTCCATTGATGCCCAGAACTCTTGCAAGCTCCATCTGGGTCATCACGTTTTCAAAGATTCCATATCCGTACTGGGGTTTCTGTGATGCATCATACTCTTCAAAGCCTGTGGCAACTATAACCGCCCCTACATTAAGTTCGACGATTTCTTCTTTCTGAGAGAAATCTATTGCCCCGTTTTTGCAAGCAGCTTCACACTTTCCACAGGTCTCTCCCTTTAACTGCAGGCATTGGTCAGGATCGATACAGTAAACTTTGGGAACTGACTGAGAGAATCGCAAAGAAATTGCCTTTTTGTCCATATATCCGCAGTTGAACTCGTCTTTAACCTGGGCAGGACAGACCCGGCTGCACCTTCCGCATGCTGTGCAGTTGTCTTTTACGTATCTGGGTTTCTTTTTCAACCTGACCGTAAAGTTTCCGGCACTACCGCTGAGGCTTTCTACCTCTGTCCAGGTCAAAAGCGTAATCCTGGGATGGGCTGCGACCTCATTCATAAGAGGACTTAAAGAACACATTGCGCATTCTTCCGCAAGCTTATCAGGAGAAAAGATTTTCCCGATTTTTGCCATCTGTCCGCCTATGCTTGAATCCTTCTCCACAAGGACAGTTGAAACCCCGTTATCTGCAAGGTTCAGTGCGGCTGTGATTCCTGAAATTCCGCCGCCTATCACAAGAGCCTGCTGAGTAATGTCCACTTTGATATCTTCGAGCGGCTCGATATTTTTCAGGCGTTTCAGCTTGGCTTTAAGAAGAGAAAGAGCTTTTTCAGTAGCTCCTGCCCTGTCAGGGTGCACCCAGGCACACTGTTCCCTCAGGTTAGCAATCTCGAGCCCTGCCCTGTTCAAGCCGGCCTCCTGTATGCATTTTCTAAAGAGAGT
>DUIO01000352.1 GCA_013330315.1 Methanosarcina sp.
TCGGAATGAGAGAAGGAGAAGAAAAAACTCTAAAAATCCCTCCAGAAGATGCATACGGAGAATATATGGAAGAGTACTCAAGGGAGCTTCCTCGTGATGCTGTTGATTTTGCTCCGGAAGTAGGGATGCAGCTGGCTACTGACACGGGTTTAAGAGGTATTATCACAGAAGTAGGAGAGGAAAACTTCGTTGTGGATTTCAACCACTCGCTTGCAGGCAAGACTCTCATATTCAAAGTAAAAGTCGTTTCAGTGGAGGCATGAGATAAATGAGGGGCGGGAGGGGCTTAAATTATTTCCTGACAATACTGCTTCTTGGAGGCATCATCCTTGGGAGCGGGTGCACGGATGACGGGACCGGTGACGGCAGGGCTGTAAGGTCAGGAGATACGGTCAAGGTAGACTACGTAGGAAAGTTTGAAAACGGCACCACTTTTGATACCTCTATAAGAGAGGTTGCTGAGGAAGAAGACATATATGTTCAGGAAAGAAATTACACTCCTCTTACCTTTACGGTAGGCTCCGGCCAGGTAATCAAAGGCTTTGATGAAGGAATAATCGGAATGAGAGAAGGAGAAGAAAAAAATCTGACCATTCCTCCCGAAAAAGCTTATGGTGAATATAATGAAACCAGGGTTCAGACGTTCCCGCTGGAAGTGATCGGGTTTCAGGAACCGCCTGAAATAGGGCAGAGGTTCCCCAGTCCGTATGGTCAATTCAAAGTGATCGATGTGAATGAAACCCATGCTACTCTGGACTTCAACCACGAACTTGCGGGCAAGACTCTTGTTTTCGACATCAAACTTGTATCAATAGAGTAAAGTTAAGTATATATAACCCATTTAAAACCTAACTTATATTTTTTAAAAGGACTTATCTTCCTGGAATCCGAAAAACACAAGGAATCCAGGCTTTAAAAAATAACAGGAGAAGGGATAATGGAGAACCCTCGTACTGTGAAAAAGGGAGACTATCTCCTTATTGATTATACTGGAAAGTTTGAAGACGGAACGGTATTTGACACAACCGTAAAAGAAAAAGCTCTTGAAGCCGGAATATACAGCGAGGAAAAGGAATACAGGCCTTTTTTTTTCAGGACAGATGCCCGTCAGGTGATAAGAGGTATCGATGCAGGGGTCCTCGGGATGCACGAAGGAGAAGAAAAAACCTTGAAAATCGCACCTGAAGAAGCATACGGAGAATATAAAGACTATCTCGTTCAAAAAATTCCTCTGTTAAGACTTGAGCTGATGGAACCTCCGAAAGTGGGGGAAAAAATCAAGACTCCTGGTGGGAAGGAGGTTAAAGTGCTCGATTCTACAGAGAGTTATGCAATTCTTGATTTTAATTATGAACTTGCAGGTAAAACTCTTGTCCTTGAAATAAAGATCGTTTCCATTGTGAGCAAATCCTGAAAACAAATACGCTCCGAAATGTAGACCAGCCTGATATAAGCTGCATTTTAAAAATGCAGCCTTTTAAAAATGTAGCCACTTCTCAAAAACATAATATAACTCATAAATTACAGATAACAATTCTCAAAACACAGATAACAACTCCCAAATTACGGATAATTCTTGAAAATAGCTAATTCTTAAAAATACAGCTAATTTTGAAATAGATTTATCTTCATTAGAATTCAATATAAGTTAAATTCGTATAAGTTAATTTAAGGCTACATGGACCGGGGGACAACAAAGAAAATGGAGAAAGAAGAGAAAGTTGTGGTAGTGTTACTCATTATGGCATTGTCCTCTCTTTCGACAGCATATGTATTTTTCGGATCCGAGCTTGCAGGAGACGGAAAAGCGGAAGGAAAAGCCCTGCGGTATACTCACGAATCCGAAATTGGAGAAAAAGTAACTCTTGATGCCGAGGTTTTAAGCAAGCGTCTTACATACACCGGAGACCACCTGCTTCTTGAAGTTGACTTTGATTCTGAGGTCCTGAGCATATTTGTTCCGAAAACCGCCGGAGCTGAAGTCCTGAATAGCTCAATCAGCGAAGGTGATTTCATAAGCATAACAGGCATTATTTCTGAATACAAAGGGAGAAAAGAGATCAGAGTGGAAAGAAAAGAAGATATTATCATAAAATAAATATTACCATAAAATAAATATTATCATGAAGTAAATATCATCATAAAATAAATATTATCGTGAAGTAAATATTATCATGAAGTAAATCGTCCTGAAAAAGATATTATCCTTGTGCAACTCTGAAATAAGGAAAGAAAAACACTTTACTTTGAATAATTGCAGCTAATAAGCTTTATATCTGAAAATTGATCGCTAATAATATATCCATAAAACAACGTTGGGAAAAAATATGAAAGCATGTATTATGTGCGGAGGCGCTGGAACAAGGCTCAGACCGCTGACCTTTAAGCACCCGAAGCCAAGCATACCGATTCTTAATAAGCCGTCAGTCCGGCATCTAATAGAGCACCTCTCAAGAGAGGGATTCAATGAAATAATTATGACCCTTGGGTACATGGGGGAACGCATAGAAGAACAGCTTGGAGACGGGCATATGTTTGGGGTGCATATAGATTACGTTTATGAAAAAGAAAAGATGGGGACTGCGGGAGGAGTTAAGAATGCGGAACAGTACCTGAAAAATGAGCCTTTTATCGTGCTTGGGGGAGACCATGTACTGAATCTTGACCTGAGAGAGATGTACCGCTTCCATGAGGCAAATGATGCGCTGGTTACCATAGGGCTTCTTTCCATTGATGACCCCAGGGAATTCGGGATTGCGGATATGGATATAAACAACCGGATACACCGCTTCCTTGAAAAACCCAAGGCAGGACAGATTTTCAGCAACCTTGCAAGTACAGGTATTTACGTCTGTAGTCCTGAAATTTTTGACTGGATCCCGGACAATAAAAAGTACGATTTTGCAAAAGATGTCTTCCCTGCTATGCTTGCGGCAGATGAAAAAATTAACGGCGTACTCGTTAGGGGAAAATGGACGGATGTAGGGAGTTCTGCAGCTTACAGGCAGGCTCAACGCTGGATGCTTGATGCTCTTCCCGGAACTACCATAGAGGGGAACTTTACAACAAGAAATGCAAGAATACGAGGTCCCTTATCTATAGGAAATAATGTATGCATAGGTTCTAATTCTTCCCTTGTAGGGCCGATTGTCATAGGGGAAAACACTGTAATCGGGGACAGCGTCCTCATCGGCCCCTACAGTGTGATAGGCGCAAACTGCACTATCGAAAATAACACAAAAATTCTTTCGTCTTATCTATTTGATGGTGTTTCAATAGGAAAAGGCTCCAATATCTCTGGAGCTGTTGTTGCTGATGAAACCGCCATCGGAGAGAAATGCAACCTTGAGAATGGCACGGTAATCGGGCATAAGGTGACTATTGGGGACGACTCTACCATACACTCAGGAGTTAAAATATGGCCTGAAGTGATGATAGATAAGAATTCCAGTATAAAGGAAACTGTCGTTAATTCAGAATATGACACTGCGCAGGAAGGATCGTAAGTTCCGGTAAGGCAGTAAATTCAGCTAAGGTAGTAAGTCAAGGCTAAGATCATAAGTACGAGTTAAGGTCATGGTACAGGTTAAGGCACGAATTATAAAAATTTATACATAAATTTTGAGTATAAATTTCCTTTATCCTGAATACTATTACCTTTAACAACAATGACTTTAACAATATTACCTTTAACAATATTACCTTTAACAACAATGCCTTTATATCGCGGCTGACCTGTAACTTCAAATTGGGCTCTTAAGACATTGCTCAATTTCCTTTTCACATTCTTTCGTGAATTTTTGCCTATTTTTGCTACCTTCTTATTTACTCTTCGGCAGGCTTTTCTCCAGATTAACGTACATTACCCATCCAAATATCTCATATTTCCTTATTTTTTTGTATGGATTTCTTAAGAAACAGCGCCTTTAAATGAATTAAATCGTTTCACAGGCATAAGTCTTTTAATAATAAGTGAGGATATTATAAGGACGTGAGTTACATTCCAATATTTAATTAAAAGTAAAGAAAACGGTTTAATCGGGCATATCTAACATCTCCTAACCCCATCCTGTGCCGTTCGTCATGCATTGAAGAAAAAGGTTTCCTTAAATAGGATGACGTATTTACTAAAGAATAAAATTAAGAGATTTAAATGACCAGGTATAAAAAATGGCTTATTGGGTCGCTGGTTATCAGCGCAGTATCAATTGCCCTGGTTACGTGCCTGACTTTTAACTCGGAGACTGTTGACGCGCTGAGAAAGATCAGGCTGGAATACATTCTGGCAGCTGCACTCCTCCATATTTTCTCTTATTTAATATGGGGATTAAGAACCCGGGCCCTCTGCAAAGCTCTAGGGCACAGAATAAGTGTCCTGAAGGTAACAGAGATAGTAATATCGAGTACTTTTGTAGCCGGAATTACTCCCTCTTCTGCAGGTGGAGAATTTCTGAGAGTCCACAGCCTGAGCAGGAACAGAATTCCTCTCGGAAGAGCTACTGCAATCGTCGTAGGGGAACGTCTGCTTGATGCACTTTTTATCTTTTCCTGTTTGCCCTTCGCATTCTACATTCTGGGAGATATCCTTTCGGATTATAAGTTCGATGCGGCTTTTTTTACAGCAAACTTCCTTGTTTTTGTACTCCTGATCTTCTTTATTTATGGAGTATGGAAGCCCGAAAAAGCAAAATACGTAACTCGCAGGCTGACAGGCAAACTTGCCCCCTTTTTTGGAAAAAAAACCGATACCGCTATCTCACACCTTATAGAACAGATAGACAGAGAAATAGATCATTTCCATGACAGCGTCAGAGTCTTTTTTTCCGAAGGGAAAAAAGGGCTGCTCTGGGGAGTTGTCTATACTTTAATCTTCTGGATCGTAGAATTTTCACTGCTTGTTATGGTCCTGATGGGCCTCTCGAGAACACCTTCGATTATAACAGTCTTTGCAGCCCAGGTTCTCCTGGCTGTTATAATGGTGATACCTGCGACTCCCGGAGCAAGCGGGGTTGCCGAATTAGGAGCAGCTTCTATCTTTTCGATATTTGTAGATTCTTCTATCCTTGGAATTACCGTCCTTGCCTGGAGAGCCCTCACATACCATATGAACCTTTTAATGGGAGGGCTGATGAGTTTAAAAATAATCAAAGATGCAAATCTGATCAAAAAATGGATAGGAGACCCGGAACCCAAGCACAGTGCATAAATATTGTTATTGAGCCGGGAAAAACTCAGTAAAACAATTTCCAGGAAGAATTCCAGAAAGTAAAGAGAACTTTCAAGCCCAGACCAGTATAAATTTATATTTCGTTCTCACAAACCCTTTATGCTATGCCCTCAAGAGAAGTGATCTTTGAAGTTCTGAGAAAAAGTGTGCACCTGGTTTCAGTATTTATAGTGCTTATCTACGAATTTTTCGGAAAAGAGACAATTCTCTGGGTGCTCATGCTATTCCTTGTAGTTGTTCTTTTCCTGGAATATCTCAGGCTTGAAGAAGACCTGAAGATCCCCTTTTTTTATATGATGTATCGGGAGCATGAAGCTGACAGCCTCGGAGGGCATATTTACTTTGCCCTGGGTGCGATTGCAGCAATCTCCCTCTTTACCAGGGAAATTGCCTATGCTGCAGTTCTTATGACTACATTCGGAGACCTGGCGGCAGCCCTTATAGGAAAGTTCTACGGAAAAAGGAGAATTTTCAGAGAAATTTTTAAAAATGACAAATCTCTTGAAGGCTCAGCTTCCGAGTTTATAATTGACCTGCTGGTCGGGCTTGCTATAATTGGAAACCCGGTTGTGTCCCTGATTATGGCTTTTTTTGCAACCTTCACGGAAACTGCAGTAAATAAAATAGACGATAACCTTATAGTTCCTGTTTTTTCGGGCTTTTTCGGGCAGATGACCCTGTTTATACTTATGTATTTCTGATTTGTATTTCTGATTCAATCAGAAAAATAGCATACGATAAGTCCATTTATCTGCCCATCTACCCGGAAAATCATGGCAAAGGAAAAAGAGATAAAAAATAAAGGAAAAAAAGCCTAAAAAACCAATAAGAATTAAACATAGTACAATTAGGGAAGCAAAACAGGGAAAAAGCAGGGAAAAAACAGGGAAAAAACAGGGAAAAAGCAGGGAAAAAACAGGGAAAAAACAGGGAAAAAGCAGGGAGAAAACAGGGAAAAATAGGGAAAAATAGGGAAAGGAGAAATTTAAGTAGCGGTCTCTCCTTTTTCTGTTTCACCCTGGGTTTGCCTGAGCCTTCTCATTTCCTTTATACGCCTGGCAATCACTTCCCCAAGGTAAAGGATGAGTGCGGCAAGAAGCACATATATTTTCAGGCTAACCGGTTCGTCTGATTCCCTCTCTGAATTTTGCCTCGCGTCTTTCAGGAGAGAGGCTCTTGCTTCTCTTTCAGTATAGATTTTACCTCCAGTTGCAGCGATAAGAGATTCAATATCTTCGTTGTGCCCGATCTCCAGATACTCAAGAGCATAATTTACTGCAAGAGGATAGCCTGAGATATCATTGATCCCGATGTTTATCGGGTTTATGCTTGCTTCATAGGTATTCCTCCCGGTAAGTGCAAGGTCAATCTGGGCTCCGTTCAACTTAAGCTGCGGGACTCCCTCATCATACATTGTAAGGGTTAAGTCGGAAGGGGTACCCAGCCATGTGTCAGGGGCTTCAACCACAGCCCCTTCTTCTGCCTGAGGGTTTGCTATTGCCCAGTTAGCCATGCCTGAAATCAGCCTGCTGTTCGTTCCGTTATACAGAATCGAAGCCCATCTGGTGCCTCCGCCCTCACCGTTGTCAGCAGTAAAGGCTGCAACACGCCCGAGGCCGAACCTCCATGTAGTGAGCACCGGCTGCCCGGTAACTGTAATGACAAGGCGCTCAGCACCGGCTTTTGGGGTAACCTGATTATATCCCGTGATAGTCGTGCCGGTAAGATTCGTGCTCCTCGTGATGAAATGGTCAGGAGAATATTCAAGAAGCGGATAAGAACCTGTGTCCTCAATTTCCTCTTCCTCGCTTTCCTCAGGAGGCTCAGCAGGTTCTTCAAATATGATTTTTGCTCTCTCGCCCATATTTATATGCTGGTAATTGGCTTCGAGCCCGAGGTCCCGCATTAGCTGCTCTGCATAGAAATTTCTCGCCTTGTCAGCCTGGGAGGGAGCAGAAGAGCGAATATGGATAAAGTAAAGGTTTACACCCATATCTCTTAGCTCTCTTGCAGCCTGAAGGCTCTGGTCATATGAACTTTCAATTCCTCCGTCGGAGATTATAATAGCATCAAGCTCACCGTCTTCGCCTTCAAACATCTGTTTTGTGATGCCAAGCCCCTGGTCAAGGGAAGTTTCAGTCTGGTTAGTCGGGGTCAATTTTGAGACTTTTTCTTCCAGAAGAGCAAGGTTATGAGGGAGACCCATAAATACGAACCCGCCTGAAACATCGTATGCCGCATTACCGAATGCTATAACGCCGACGTTTGCATCTTTTAAGTTATCGTTCCTGAGGATGTTAACTGCGTTTGACAGGATATCTCCCTGAGTACCGTGAGCAACTGTGCTTGGAGAAACATCAAGGACCAGGATTAGATTTCTCCCTCCCTTAAACTCGGAAGGTTTTGAAATTACAGGCAGTATATCTTCAAGGGAAGAATTAAGGTAATCTCCGTAATTATAAGCCTTATCTCCCCCAATGACAACAAGCCCGCCTCCATTGCTGACATAGTTTTTAATTTCCTTTACCTGAGCCTCTGAAAATGAATTTATATGCTGATTGTCAAGCACAAGAACCTTACTATCCGTGATATTCGCTACTCCAGGATAACCATTTGAAACCGAGACTTCGTAGAGGTTGCCCAGGACTTTAGCAAGAGGAGAACCGGTCTCGTTTGTGACAAGTGTAACCTTGGGTTTAGGGATCACATAGACGGATTTGAAGAACTCATTATTAATCTCGTTTAAGTCCCCTCCTGACACGTCACTGATTTTTACACTTATGTTATGAGCGCCAAGAGTAGTGAATCCCTGATTAATCGGAATAGTATTATTCCGGGTATCCTGAGTGAACTGCCTGCTCTGGGAGATTTCTCCGTCCACGAACACTTCAAGGAAATAACTGATACTCTGATCCGATGCCTGGCGGACAACTATTTCAAACTCATTCTGGTTGTCCACAACCACTGTTTTATCTCCGACTATCTCAACGCTGAGGTCATTTGTTTCAAGCTCTGGCTGAACAAGGTAAACCGGAGTATTCGTATTTTTTGCAAATTCCAGGGCTTCTGTCAGGTCCTTACCTGAGTTGCTGTTTCCATCGGTAACAAGAACAATCTGGTTTCCAAGCCCTGAATACTGGGTTACGGCATCTCCCAGAGAAGTTTTTTCCCCGGTCAACTGCACAAGTGTAGTAGGAGTATTTGCCGTAAGAGATTCATACAGGTCAGTACCCGTTCCTTCGGGGAAAATGCCCATGCTTGCCGTCTGGTCCTGGACAAGCACAAGCGAAGGTTCTTCTTCATTAATAGTTTGGGTAACCGTTGTATAGGGGGAAGCCAGGGCCAGGACAAGGAGAATGGCAACAAGTATTCTCCATTCCACAAGCTTCGTTTTGGTCTTCCGCAGGAGGTAAAAACCGACTATGACCACCGGGATGATCAATAAGAGCATTTCAGGGTTCTCAAGAGCTATACTCACAGTTCACCCCTCCCGCGGACGATCAGGATTTCAAGTAGCATAAGCAAAAACATGATCCCTATAAGATAATTGGTAATATCGTTTCTCGAAGTATAGGTGTCAGATCTGACAAGCCTCGGTTCGTCCTCTGCAACTGCACGGCTGATGAGGTCTGAGGCGTCTACTGTTGTATCCGATTCCCTGTCATCATACAGATTGACCGCGATTCTCTTACCTGAAACCTCGTATATTCCTGCTTCATCAAACAGCAGGCGGTTTGTTGTCAGGGTTTTTGAAGGCGTGCGGACTTCTTCGGTTCTTGAGAGAGAAGTGAAGGTTCCGGTTTCAAGGTTATATTCCGAAATGTCTCCAATGCCTCCGAGCCATTCAACGAGTTTTATCCAGAAAACGGGGTATTCAGGCAGGTTATGGAAGTTATTCCACGCCCCGTCACCGAGTTGGTCATTAAGCCCCATATAAAAGATAGTTCCTCTACCTGTCTGCCAGTAACTCAGCATGGGAACACCGTTTTCCGTGGCTACAAGGGTTGTAGATCCTGTCCTTTCAGTTGCGTTCATGTACTTGCGGACCGAGATCTCTCGGGTCCTCATATTCTGCGTAATACTGCTTTTGAGAGTTTCTTCAACCTCAAGCCCATTTTCCGCCTCCTCAACTCCAATAGGCTTTACAGGCAGGATCTTAATAAGGCCAACCTCGGTTTTTTCAGGAGAAAGGGCTTCACTCGCAATGAAAACCGCATTTCCCCCGTTCCGCACATAAGTTTCTATCCTCTCCACAGAGGTATTGGCAATTGGAGTTTCTTTCTGGGCAAGTACAACAAGCGTATAATTGTCAAGGGAAGCAGGCACAGACTTTCGAATTTCAAGGTCAATATTTGGGAGCAGAGAAAGAGCTGTCTTTGAAGGCAGCTTTCCGTTATCCGTAACATAGAGGATCTTCTGCCCCGAAGTATCCGGAATAGAGATATAGGCCCTGTTATCAACAGCAAGGTCATCATTAACCTTCAGAGTAACAGTGGTAACTCCCGGGCCCAGATTTGCAAGTTTAAACTGGTTTGTCCCACCTGCAGGTACGTTAAGCGTAAAAGCCTTTGTGGCGTTTCCAGAAATCCCTCTTCCGGTTTCTATTTGGACATTCTGGCTTTCACTTCTGTAGTTTTTGACCACGCCCGTATAGCTGTATTCCCCATCTTGGGCTTCAATCCAGCCATTAATTATTCCTGTATTCTGTGCAGGCTTTCCGACCTTTACAAAATTAACCTCAAGCCCGTAGGATTCTGCAAGATTTTTGGAAGCTACTGGGTCATCTCCGCCCCAGTTTGTAAAGTCCGAAATAACAATGATCCTGCCCCCTTCATTGGATAGAAGGCGCATACCTGTAGTGATGGCTGCGGACAGGTCGGCAGTGCCTGCTCCCGGATTCACTTTATCAAATATTTCTCCGGCAGCCGAAGCGCTTCCGCCTTCGAGGGCAAGCTGAGGAGTGCTGGAAGCAAGGATTATACTGTTTTTCTTGCTCACATAACCGTCAGCAATTCTAACCGCATCTTCAAAACGGGAACCGACCTGCATGCTTGCCGAAGTATCAAGGACTAGCACTGTATGCTCACCGCTAAGTGGCTCTTCTGAAGTATAATAATAACCTGCAGCGCCGATGGAAAGAAGGATAAGCATGAGAAGCTGAATCAGGAAAAGGGGGTCCTGAACTATTTTAGTGAGAGAAGCATAAACCCTTTTTCGTTCCCTTTCAAGCTTGAGGACAAACATTAAAGAGGGAACCGAAAGCACAGCTGGCTTTGGGCGGAGCATGTAAATAATAATAAGCGGGATGACACTCAGGAGAGCGGCAAGAGCAAGGGGGTTTTGAAAAGGCATTATTAGCGTCTCCTTCTCCTGATCGTATGGTAGAAAGCATTGAAGACAGGAGTGTCGGTAGTAAAGGTATAAAACTCAGCTCCCACTTTCATGCAGGTCTTTTTAATCCTTGCACTGTGGTCGTCAAGTTTCTGTGTATAACGTTCCTTGAACTTTTCACTGATATATGTTCTTACATCTTCCCCTGTCTCAAGGTCCACCAGCTTGCTGTTTCCCTGAAGAGGAAATTCTTTTTCCGTGGGATCAAGCACCTGAATAACAATAAGGTCATGGTCTGAAAGCCTGTAAAGAGCTGTGTCTATTGCCTGCGGATCCTGCATGAAGTCAGAAATAAGAATTACGAGAGATCTCGATTTGATCTCCCGGCTGTATTTTATAACAGCCTCTCCGATAGAGGTCCCACCGGACAGTTCAAGTTCGCTGAGCCGGTCAATTGCCCTCAAAAGGTTTTTCTTACCTCTTCTGGGCTTATTGATATTGACTTCTTCCGTAAAAGTAGATATGGCAAACCTGTCATTATATTTGGTTACCATATAGGCAAAACCCGCAGCAAGCATAGCTGAGTATTCGAATTTTGAGGTCCCTTTTTCAGGGTAGTCCATGCTTTTGCTGGCGTCAAGAAGAATATGGGTTGTAAGGGTCTTCTCTTCTTCAAACTGCCTTACATAGAGCTTTTCAGTCCTTGCATAAGCCTTCCAGTCTATATCTTTCAAAGCGTCGCTTGAGTCGTATTCTCTGAACCCGATAGTATCTATGCCATGTCCGCTTCGAGTCGACGGACGGTTTCCGGCATAGACGGTGGATACTCTCTTCCTGACCGAAAAAGTGAAGCTGTCAAGTTGCCTGAAAAAGTCCGTTTCGATTTTTTGTTTTGTGCGAGTCATTCTGGATCGTCAACCGAAAAGCCCGGTTCTGCCGGACCTGAAAAACCCTGAGGTTATAATTATTTTCTATATTCTCTGCGGTATTGCCCTGAACCCCTGCTTGAGACAGGTCTTTCAGACTTTACAGATATCAAATTTCAACGGGATCTGTTATATTTTATTTATGGGTTCTTTAGCCGTTTCATTTAACTTTTTTGAGAATTTCTTCGACGGCTTCGTCAGGAGTCATCCCGCTTCGTTCTGCTTCGAAGGTGAGAATTAGTCTGTGGCGGAGGACCGGGTAAGCCATGTAATCAACATCCTCTTTGCTTACGAAGTTTCTGCCCTGGATCAGGGCTCTTGCTTTTGCTGCAAGGATAAGACCGATGGATGCGCGGGGAGAAGCGCCATATTCTATATGTTCCTTGTCTTTCCGGGTCATCGATACAATAGAAAGGACACGCTGCTTCAGTTCTTCGGAAATAGGAACCTGGCGGGTGAGTTTCTGCAATTCGAGAAGTGTGGATTTGTCCAGTCCCTTGGTAATTGTTGGGGTTTCGGACTTTGTATAACGGTTTATAATCTCCATTTCTTCTTCAAAGGACGGGTAATCTACAAGGATCTTTAAAAGGAAGCGGTCTAACTGGGCTTCAGGAAGGGGGTAAGTTCCTTCCATTTCTATGGGGTTCTGGGTGGCAAGGATAAAGAAGGGACGATCAAGAAGGAAAGTATCGTTTCCTACCGTAACCTGTTTTTCCTGCATAGCTTCAAGCAGGGCTGACTGGGTCTTAGGGGAAGCACGATTGACTTCATCTGCGAGCACGATGTTTGCAAAGACAGGTCCCGGTTCAAACCTGAACTCTTTTTTGTTATCTTTTTCCTGAATTACATTGGTCCCTGTAATGTCAGAAGGCATCAGGTCAGGGGTACATTGAATTCTGCTGAACTTCAGGTTCATTGCCTGTGATATTGTGGAGATCATCAGGGTTTTTCCAAGTCCGGGGTTGCTTTCCACAAGGGCATGCCCTTCACAGAGGATTGAGATAATGATCTGTTCTACTACCCTGTTCTGACCCACTATGACATTTCCTATCTCTTCAAAGAAACTTTTAAAAATCCTGCCTGCGTTCTGGTAGGTCGTGGAGGCCTGCCCTGAATCGGTATTATTCTCACTCATGTCTGCTTCACCCTTCAAATGCTGTTTTTGCGGAGTCCGATGCCCGCTCTGCTGAACCTTACTCGTTTCTGCAACAGAATGCCTTTTAAAAACAGCCTGTAGATTCAAAACTGCTTTCCAATGATTCTTAATTAAACTGGATACAGGTAAGTTTGACTGAAATTTAATATTTGAACGATTTTTGAATAATCAGGATAAATTTTTATTAACTTTTATCAGTTATTATACAAACTTTATTCTTCTGCGAGCTGTTCAAAGTAAGTCTGGATAACACTCCTGTACCCTTCTGGCAGGTTATCATAATAAGCCTGAGAAGCGATGGCTTCAGGGTTGTAAATATCCGACTGAATAAACGATCCGTTATCCTGCTGTCCTTCTTCCTGGCTCGTAAAGCCCTGTCCCGCACCAGGGGGTATCTTTAAGTCTACGTCCTTGCCTTCAACTACAATAACGGCAGGCTCTCCAAAAAGCTCTTCATTGCTCGGGTTTGCCGAAGTCCCGCCATCCTCCTCTACGGAAACAAGATCCGAACCTGAACCCGGGAAAGGGATACTTTCGATTACTTCATTGAAATCCGTGGGACTGAAAGTTGTCTGGTACCCGGTTTGGGCAACATATGCCAGAACCGCAACGGCAAATACGGTTACCAGAACATTCTTTGCAAGTTTCTTCCTGTCAAGGAAGACAGAAGATTTTACCGGCTTGGAATCAATTATGACGCTGCCTATGAGGTCGCGCACAATAATATTGTCCGTATCCCTATTGTCATAAGCCGTCCTCATCCGTTCTCGCAGTTCAGGGTATTTCTCTTCGATCAGTGAAATTGCATCCTTTTTTTCAGACCTGTAATACCTGACTGCCGTAAATATAAGAGAAAAGATAAAGGCAAGAATAACGAGCCCAAGGGTCTCAAAAATAACTTCGGAACCAAGAATGCTGTATTTCGAGCCGGTATAAGGCTCGAAAGTGCTAAACATAAGAAATATATCTCTCATGTTGAGGAGCACGAAAAGGGCATAGAGAACCAGAAACGCTGCAAGAAGGTCTGCAAAAACATAGAGTCCTCTATATTTCTTCAGAACCGATTCGTGTTTTTTTACGATATTTTCAATCTCCAGAGCCATTCTGCTCCCTTCTGCAACCGGAAACCCGGGAGTTATCATATTTAAGAGTGTTATATAAAGGCGCATCAAAACATGCTAATATAGTATAGGGAGATATTAGAGAAAGATACTATATAAAGGTACTATATAAAGCTAAGGTACATTTTCCGGATACGGATTCCCTTCATAAGTGCCTTCCGCAACATATCTGCGTCGGAATACGTTTATATCAGATTTATTTCCCGAATCCAGGGCCTTTTCTGAACCTTAAGGATTCTGACTATCTGGAAGTCCGGGTAACCTGCAGTAAACTCTTCTGACGGGGACCATTCATTAATAACTATTCATTATCATGTCTCTTTGTTCGCGCTTTTCAGGCTTGAATTCTTGAAAGCAGGGTATGAACCCAGTACTTTCAATGTACTGGATTTTGATTTCGTGCCAGCCTTTGATTTTATATCTTCTAAGGCATCTTTTATAAGTGCATCGCTTGTATGACCCTCAAAGTCGATATAGAAATAGTAGTCTCCGAGCTCTTTTTTAGAAGGTCTTGACTCTATTTTTGTGAGATTAATTCCTCTTTTTGCAAAAGCTCCCAGAAGTTCATATAATGCTCCTGGTCTATCTTTTTCCAGATACACAATAAGAGAAGTTTTGCAGGCAGAAAGGCTGACTTCTTTATCTTCTTTTTTTTGTCCGGAACACAAATTATATTCATCTTTCATACCGCATATTGAGTCCGATTTCCCGCCAGTTCCGCCGGATTCCGCACCCTGCCGGGTTTGCTCCGGTGAAATCTTTTCCCCAGCTCTTAAAACAAGAAAACGAGTGTAGTTTTCCTTCCTGTCCTGGACATTTGAGAGCAGGATCCTGAGACCGTAGCGCTCTGCAGCTTCCGGAGATGCAATTGCTGCCATTTCTTCAAATTCTCCCGCCAGCCTGGCTGCATGGGAGGTACTGCCCGTACTCCTGAGTTCAGCTGCAGGAAAATGTTCTTTCAAAAAATGCCTGCACTGGGCAAGGCCCTGGGGGTGAGAAAGAATGACTCTGATTTTCTCAGGGCCGCCTTTTGACAGAAGGCAATGCTCGATCTTGACAACAATTTCTCCAATAATAACAGCACCGTCTTCAAGAAGTAGGTCGAGGGTAACGCCTACCGAACCTTCAATGGAGTTCTCTACAGGGATTACGGAGATATCCGCTTTTCCTTTGATTGCAGCCAGAAATGCATCTTCTATGTCTGCGAAGTACCTGAGCTCTGCATCCCTGATACCATTTTTCAGAACCCATAGTTTTGCAGCTCTTTCCGAATACGAGCCTTCCGGCCCCATTACACCTAAAATCATCTGAAGGTTAATTGGAGGGATGGTAATAATAATTTTTGATTACCGAATAACAGTTGAGTCTTGTGAAGGCTGAAACTTGAATCTGAAGTTTAAGAAAAAAAACTGTTCCCGGAGCGAAGGATAGTTAAAAGGCGTAAGTTTTTAGTTTTTCAAATTTTTGAGGTTTTTCTTCTCAGGCTCCGTGCCACTTCCATTTTTTTCTTGAAGGTCAACCTTCTCTCCTGTTCTCCAGAGGATTTTGAATTCTTCCTTCAGGTTTTTTGCAAGCCCGGAATCCCGAATTTTTACTGCCGAAAGAACTCTATCCCTGTCTGCGGGATGTGATTGGAAAAGGACAACTATACTATCATCAACGATTCCGAAACAGGAGTTAAGGTTCTGGACAAGCCTGATATCGAGGCCGTTTTGCAGTTTTTTAAGAATTTCTCCCTCCTGCCTGGAAAGAATGCTCGTAAGAGCACTAAAACGCGGAGAAATCATCAGCCGGATCCGAACTCCCCTGTCAATAGCCTTTATTATGTCCGGAAGCAGATAGAAAACAATAGGTATACCGAAGACAGGAGGGAGGATGCAGATTGATTTATTTACTTCCCCATAAATAGAAACAGCGAATTTTTTGATCTCGGATTCTGTAATAGCTGTTGTCCAGAAGATTTCATCTTTTCGCTTTTGAGCAGGGACAGCCTTAAGAACCTGCTTTGCCTCTTCTATGGAGCCTTTTAAAACTGCCATTTCCCTTTCAGCCTCAGCTTTTTTCCTCTCAAAAATAGCATCAAGAGATAGATCAGGGTCGACAGCTCTAAACTTCTTGGGCCTTGAAACCTGGACTTCTACAAAGCCTTTTCCAACAAGGGATTCAAGGACAGAGTAGATTTTTCCATAGGGCACCTCCGAATCCCTGTATATGGCACTTGCTTCGGAAACACCGAGCTTTAATAACGAAAGGTAGGCAGCTGCCTCATAAGCATTAAGACCAATTTCCTGCAGGAGCCGTTCATTTTGCATATGGGAATCTGAGATTTAATATCTTAAAACAGTTTCGAAAAAAGATGTGCATAAGAAAAAAATATCGATATCTTATGCAAAACGTTTCTGCTCTTGAAAATTACCGGAAAATCTTCCTTTTCGTGAGTTGTTTTGACTTATTGTTCTTTTATTTTAGTTTTATTTGAGCAGTTTCAGCGCATCTCTGCAAGCTGCTACGGCAGGCGCTCCTGAAGTTATGAAAATAACATCCATAAGCTCCATTATTTCTTCTTTGGTTGCGCCATTCTTAAGGGCACTCTGCATCTGTACAACGGTACACCGTTCACACTGCTTGGATGCGACTACTGCAAGAGCTACCAGAATTTTTACCTTTGCAGGCAGGGCACCATCTGACAGTAACTTCTTGTTACATCTATTATATCTTTTCAGGGACTCGCCATCGAGTTCTCCTAAAATTTCAAGGATATGCGGAGTAAAACCCAGTTTCTCACTCATACTTTCCAGTAATTCTTCATGTTCCAGATCTCTGTGCTCTTCCATATTGGTTAACCCCCATTTGAAGTTACATTAAAATCTATGTGCATATTATTTATCTATTCCTGAGACTCCGGGACGAAAAAATACTGAAAAAAGCAGGAGAGTAGAGAATAACATGCGGCCGGAGACAGAAACAGAATTGCATTTAGAGTTATGGTAAAAAGGCGGGGAGAATAGTGAGACCAACTGATGATCTTAGAGAAGAACACAGAGCTGTTAAACTAATGCTGAAAATCCTTGATAGCATATGCAAAGATATAGAAGCAGGAAGGGACGTAAAACAGGAACATCTCGAAAAACTTATAGAGTTAATGAAAATATTCGTTGATAAATGCCATCATACAAAAGAAGAGGCTTACCTTTTCCCTGAAATGAAAAAGGCAGGAATTCCGGGCGCAGAAGAATTAATCAGTTCTCTTTTGCAGGAACATAAACGGGGAAGAGAGCATGTCAGTAGAATAGAAGAAGCGGTTTCTGGACAGGAATGGGATAGGGCAGATTCAGCTATGGTCAAGAACTCGAGGGCTTACATCCAACTTTTAACTCTTCATATAGAAAAAGAGGATAACGAACTTTTCCCCAGAGCTGATGCCTACCTGACACCTGGAATACAGAAAGAATTACTTGAATCTTTTGAAATTATAGAAAATGAAGAAATAGGTGCAGGCAAGCATGAAGAATTTCATATGCTGCTGCACGATCTCAAAGATATATATTTAAAGCCCTGATAAGACTCGGGTGAAATCAAAACATCAACCGTGGATCAATCTGGGGAGGCAGCGAGTGCATACCCAGATACTTTCCATGTTGTGCCTCAGGGGCATAAGGTAGTGAGTGTCTTCTCCGGCTCCGCACTGGAAGCAGCGGATTGAAATATCTTTCTTTTTCGGTTGAGATTCGGCTTTTTCCCTGTTAAACTCAACTGTATGCCTTTCCTCGATAGAAAGAGCACCTTCGGGACAGATACCAATACAGTAACCCATGCCGTCGCAGAGTTCTTCAGACACGACCTTTGCTTTTCCATTGATTATTTGAATAGCGCCTTCAGCACAGGGTGCAACGCATTTTCCACAACCTGTGCATTTTTCTTCATCAATTTTAATAATTGTTCGTTTTACCATGAAATTAACCCCCTTTTCTTTTTATCTTACTTTTATGAGAAATATTATAAAAACATATGAATATATTAGAGAAATACATTGTAAATTGCCGGATGGATTAGTTACACATTGAAATAAGCACACATCGAATAATGCATACATCGAATCGGGCATACATTGAATCAGACACACATCGAATAAGGCATACATTGATCAGGCAAACATTGAATCAAGTATCCATCCGATTAGACGTCGTCCATTGAATCAGGTATCTGTCAAGATTAACTGCCGTTTGAAATCAGGCAAATAACCTTCCCTGTAAAGCACCAGTTTATAATCATTTATTATTTTATTCATTTTGCAGGTGTATTTAATAAAATCCACACCTGCATCCCCTTTGAATAGTAGCCTCTCTGCTTTCTCCAGAAGCTCCGGGTAAATGAATACCAGTTCTTCTTTAGTATGCAAAAAGAGAGCAGAAAAATCCCTGTGAATCCCCATGCTTCTTTTTAAGAGCTCGCTATTCAAGGTATCTTCAGAGATATAATTCTTAAATTTAAGATAGGCATTAAAGTTCGCGATGTTTTGATTCAGGGAGTTCAAAATCGAATACAACATGTTGTCAGTCCTGGGAAAAGAGAGATCCTGAAGCTCAGGATGCGCACCTTCATAAGTCTCATCTTTATCCATATTTCTATCTTTATCCTGAGATGTGTTATGATCCATTTTATCACTCTGTATGCCCATAAATCACGTTTTTCAGTTTATTATTGACACGTCTGCATCTCTATCTCTTCTATCTCTATTAGTTCGGAATAGGGATTTTTGAAATGAACTTAATTTTGGATATGAATTATTATACTTTCAAAAGGCAGTTTCACCGGGCAGAAGCAAACATTTTTAACCCTATTTTTCTGCATTATCCAACGCATGCAATATTTCAATGGTGAGTCCCTTCCACTATCTTTATGCCCGCATCCTGAATCGTTTTTCTGATGGCATCCAGATTAGGGCATTTCGGATAACTGTCCTGCATGAGCATGCAGGAACTCAAATGCACGACATCAAGGTCATGGCTCTTAAGGGCCTTCAGAAGGCGGTAAACTCGCCTGCCAGAGCAGCCCCCGCATGTGAAGAAAGCGATTATCTGAGCTTCTTCACCATATGCCTTAAAATGGGACTTTCTTTCATTGAAGGCCTTGAAACAGCCCACACCGGGACATGCTTCAGAGACAATATCACAGCGAACGACCGCGACTTTTACTGGTTTTGCATTTTCGGTCAATATTTGCACAGTCCTTTCGTAATTTTTCCATTATAATATTTGCAAATATCTCTGCAGGCCGAATTTACAGCAGGCGAGTAGGTTCTTTCTGCCTCGGTACTTTTACGACAAGTACCCTGAATATTCCATCTCCGGGATTAAGGAGTCTATGCGGGATTTTTGCAGGGCTCTCAATCAGCATATCCCTGCTTACCTCCTCCTGTTCGTCCCCTATCTCAACTATGCCTTTTCCCTCGAGAATATAGAAGAATACATCAACAGGCGTAATGTGCTTTTTTAGAGTTTCCCCAGGCTTGAGTTCAATATGTACTGCCTGAGCATGTTCGGTATCATAAAGCATACGTACGCTCACATTGTGAGGATTAGGTTTTTCCGGCGAAGATTTCATCTCAATAACTTTCATAACTTTCCCCTTTGACTAACTTTTTTAAGATAATTTTAAGTTTTTTGTACGAATATTTCTGACTGTTTTTACCCCTGGCGACCGTTTATCCAGCATATACATCTGACATCCGTGCCATATATGTTTGATCAATATAAATATATTAAATCAGCCTCCAGATGACCTTTTAAACCAGCCCGTTTCTTGCCGGATAAAGATTACCAGAGCCTGATTTATGGGCCCTCAAACAGGGTAAATAAATCAAACTCCGGTTTTGTGGAGGGAACACTGTTCAGGAACACTGTTCATCGACTATCTGCTTACCATCTACTGTAAGATTACCGGTTGCAAGATGGTTGGTACCAGAACCTGATCAGGAACCCAGAGTTCAAAAGCTTTGTAACCTGCAGGTTTATGGGTATTAGTTACAGCCCAACCTGTTTTTTAAACTCGTCAAGACCCATATCTTCAATAAACTTTCCAAGCCTCTTCTTTGTGCCGGAGTTTTTGTAGAAGTTAAGAATTCCGTCCACAACTTCAAGGACTTCGGCTTCTGAAAGGTCCTTTGCTACAACCTGAGCGAGCCTGGGCATCGCGGCGGCAGAGCCTCCGACCATCAGGTTGTATCCCTTTGCCGTGCCCATTATACCTATATCCTTGATAGCCGGCTCGGCACATGAGTTCGGACAACCGCTGACCCCTATTTTCAATTTGGAAGGCATCGGCATCCCATGATATTTCTCATCCAGTTTTAGACCCAGGCTTACTGCGTCCTGTTTACCCTGCTTGCAGAAGGTTGTCCCCGGACAGAATTTAATGCTCCTTACACAGAGTCCTATGGCCGCTCCTGGCTTCAGATCAAGGTCAGCCCAGACATTATCAAGGTCTTCTTCTTTCAAACCTACAATTGCAATCCTCTGTGCTGATGTCGCTTTCAGGGCAGCTGCCCCGTATTTCTTCGCAACCTCAGCAATCTTTATGAGAGTATCCGGGTCTACTATTCCACCCGGGAGATGAGGAGCTATTGCATATGTTTCACGGTCTCTCTGAACTATTGCACCTTTTTCCGGTAAATTATCTTTCACGGTTGATCCTTTCTCCTTAATTCACTGGAGTTTTATGTCACTATTGAATTTCCAGACAGAAGCTGTGCCTGAATTTTGTACTGTACAGAGCTCATTTATTAAAATATTTTTACAAAATCAAGATTTTATAAAAATGGATTTTATATTAGTATCCTTTTGATACCAGTATATTAGAGATACTAATTTATATATCAGACAGTTTCTATGTTTATACTATGAAAGACTGCACGGTCTACAAGACAATGAATATTATCGGGAAAAGGTGGACTATTCACATTCTCCTTGAGCTGCACAAAGGGGAAAAAAGAGAAAAACGCTTCAATGAGCTAAAAAGAAAACTTGGATATATAACCCCTAAGATCCTTTCCGAAAGACTCACCGAGCTTGAAAACGAAGGCTTGATTGCAAAGAAAGTTGACAATTCTGCAAACCCTCCAAAATCCGAATATTACCTTACAGAAAGTGGAATAGATTTTGTAAAGATAATACAGGCAATAAAACGCTGGGGATTAAAGTGGAAATTCCAGAATGAAGAGTGCGAGAAAGCCATATGCATGTACTGTGACCACTGAGTATCGAGAGTTTATAAAAGAAAGACTGCAAATTCTCGATTGAAGCTTCCGGTTTCCTTGTATTAAAATTATTTTATCCTTGTATTGAAATTGTTTTATACTAGCGAGCCCTAGCTTATATATGAAGGGGGAAGGGCTCTGGAAGACGGAACAAATTTCAAGGTACGTACTTCAGGAAATAAAACCGCCGCCTTTCGGTCGAAAAAAACATTAAAAACAGCCTGGAAAACAGACCTGTTGCAACTTCATCGATACGTAATGTCGTGGAGATTTTATGAATTCCGAAGGATGCATTGACTTTTTCTTCAAGCCTGAGAGCATAGCCCTTATAGGGGCATCACCTAATCCTGAAAAACTCTCACATACAATTCTTGAGAGCCTCAGGAAAATGAATTTTAAAGGAAAGATCTATCCTGTAAACCCGGGTTACAGAGAAATTGAAGGGCTCGAATGTTATTCGACCCCCGCGGAGATTGAGGATAGAATTGATATTGCTGTTTTTGCAGTCCCGGCTAAATCTGTCCTCAATATCCTGAAGGGGCCTGTGGGGAATATAAAAGGGGCAATAATTGTAAGCTCAGGCTTTAGGGAAATAGGACCCGGAGGAAAAAGAATGGAAGACGAATTGAAAGCCCTTTTAGAAGAGAAGGATATCAGGGCTATGGGTCCTAACTGTCTTGGGATATACGATACCGTTTCAAACGTGGATACTTTTTTCATAGAGAGAGAAAAGATAGAAAGACCTGCAAGAAATGGTGTTTCTGTACTTACACAGAGCGGGTCTTTTGCAGCTATGATTATGGACGAACTTGCAAATGAAGGGTCAGGCGTTGCAAGAGTGGTAAGTTACGGAAATAAAGTGGATGTGGACGAGAGTGATTGCCTTGAATTCCTTTCACAGGATGAAGCCACAAAAGCAGTCGCTCTTTACATCGAATCCGTAACAAACGGGCGTAGGTTTCTTGAAATTGCTTCAAGTTGTGTAGAAAAGAAACCTGTGGTAGCCCTCAAGGTTGGGAAGCGAGAGCCAGGAGCAAGGGCAGCAAGCTCTCACACAGGCTCTATCAGCGGAATGTATGAAGCCTATGAAGCCGCGTTTCGGAAAGCTGGCATAATAGAGGTTTCCAGTTATGAAGAATTAAAAGATGCCTGCAAGGTTCTCAATAGGTATTCCCCTGTAGAAGGAAAAAGGGTCCTGATAGTAACTGATGGGGGAGGAATAGGCATTTCCATTGCCGATGCCTGTGAAGAAGCAGGGCTTAAAGTCCCTGAACTTTCCGAAGCTGCAGTAAAGAAATTAAAAGAAAAACTGCCTGCGTTTGCTTCCGTAAGAAATCCTATAGACCTGACAGGCAGTGTGCGGGACGAGCACTACGTCGCTGCCCTGCAGGAAACCCCTTCCGAAGAATATGACCTTGCAATTGTCAGCCTGTTATGGGGCCCTCCTCTTCTTACCGAAGGGGTTGCGGAAATAATCAGAAATTTTGCTGAAAGGTGCGGGAAACCTATTCTTATCAGTTCTCCAGGTGGGAAATTCAGCAGGGAGCTTGCTTCAGCATTCACAGAGACCGGCATACCTGTTTTCTTTTCTCCTGAAAGTGCTGTGAGGGCTGCAGCGGTATTGTGCCGTGGAAAAAAATAATGTGAAGAATTAAATCTGGTTTTAAAGAATACATTAAAGTATTCTTAAAATCATTCATTAAAGCACGTGCACTACCCCGCCCTTCTTTCTGATGAAAGCAAGGACGGAGCTTCCTTCGAGTGATCACGTCGTTCGGATTTTTACATTTTATGTCTCTTCATCATAGGTTATTTTTTTGAAATTTTATTATTCCTTATCCAGTTATCTATGAGAGCCCATACCTCAGGGGAATTATAGTCTATCAGCAGGCTACCATGCCCCTGGTCATTCCAGTTCACAGAGGTGACCCTGCTGTTTGTTTTTCCGACCTCGTTTTTATACCACCATGCACCGTAGTCGTCAAAGCCTCCCCCGAGTCCAACGTAAAGTACAGGAGAATCTATTCTGGAGGAATTAATTTTGTAACCTTCTACATTGCCCATTAGCCCGGCCATATATTGATCCAGATACTTTGGGGTATAAAGTACAGCTCCGCCGGTCAAAGTCAAATTAAGCAGACGGTTTTCGTCAACATAGTAAAGCCCGTCAGGATCGCCTGTCCAGTAATGATAGTACGGCGTATACGGATAATAGTAAAAAATATACGTCTGGCTTGCCATCAGTCTGAAAAACTGCCTGTTCGTAAGCCCTGGGTAAAAAAGAGAGTCGGCTTCGGGATCTGCAGAAGCGAGATAAGCAATCCATATCATATTTGCCATACTATCATCAACATAACCTCCGGTTTCAATACTTTCGGAGATGGAATTAAACTCTAACAGCTGGTTCTGAATTAATTGAGAGTTTTCGGGTTTATATGCAATAATAATGTCAACAGGCACTAATCTGTCAACGGAGCCTGAGGATAGATCATCATACTCGCTTGCTTCGTAAGCCGTGAGGAGCAGCGCTCCATGACTGTGGCCTATTGCCGTAACTTCTATGCTTTCTGCGGGCTTACTGCTTAAAAGAGCCGTATGCCTTCTTGAGGCATTGATACCTTGATATGTATCCCGAAGATATTCGTCAACCGTCCAGGTTTTCATGAAACTGAAGTCAGTTTCATCTGGAGAGACACTGGTTTCTCTTCTGTCCAGGATATATGTGCTATATCCGTGCTGGGCATAGTATATCGCCATGTCAGAATAAAACTTCTCGGTTAGAGCATGTCCCGGCAGAATAATCAGATTCCTGTCTGTATTTATGCGCCAGGGGCTTTTCTCCTGAACATAATTGGTGAGTGTAATATAGTCGTATTCCCCTGGCCCGACATTAACCCTTATTTTGTATTCTGTCACATTCCCTGAAACAATCCCTATCCTGCTGCTTTTGTCGGAAGGCAAATCCGATTTTATATCCGACTTAAAAATAATGGGCAAAGATGGAGAATACGGAATTTCCGGGCTGTCTGCCTGATTGTGAATAGCCCCTATTTTTAAATCAGGAACAACGGCTGAGACCTGAGGAGAAGCTGCTGCAAGAAGAAAAAGGGCAACAATTAGAATTATTGGCATATTCATAAGTTCACCTTTATATTTTGGGATATATTTTAAAAATGAAGTGCGGGTCTGAGGATTATACATTTTTAAAAGAAAACCCATTATTCCGTTTTCCCCGTTATTCTGTTTTGCCGTCAAAGCAGCAGTAAAAAAAACAAGAATAAGCCTGTACTGCTGAAATCACAACATTGAAGATATAAAACTTTAACAGGTTTCCTGAATGCAAGTCTTAAAGATAATTAATGGAGAGGTTCTCCTACTGAAAAAATTTTCTATTAGAAATTTACCTCACAGTCATCTCATTTATTTATACTCCTGCGTTTCTTAAGCGCTCAAATACTATTTTTCAACGCAATATAATTTACACTTACAGGAATTGTGATTCTAAGTTTAGCTTCAATTTATTTATAATGTTTGGAACATTTTTATAAAAATTGTAAAAAATAACCCTGAATAAGCCGTAGATCCAAAAGGAAATGAAAAGAGAAATAAAAGAGTAAAAGACAAATAAAAAAGTAAAAGAGAAATAAAAGAATAAAAGAGAAATAAAAAGTGGTAAAAACTCAGGATAATTTTTATAGAATGTGAAAAATAATAGATTCAATGGTACTTTTTCATTGAATCATCAGCTATATTACGGGATAATTGCAGAATAAGATTCATTATATCAACAGAACTTCTCATATTCCGGTCGTGAACTACCCTTTCCTGCTTTCTGATGAAAGCGATGACGGAGCTTTATAAATTCTTCTTGATTTTTATCAGGGTAGATTCGGCAGTTGTAGGCTTTTAACATGCTATAAATTATACGTATTAAAGATTTAGATAAGTTTTGTTAAACTTACTATAATGAAGTTGATGGCTTTCGTCCCCACCTGTCGGCTGATGCCTCTGAGGAAGGGGACTTCCAGCCTTAGAGTTAAATCTAAAAATGACTCTGGTATCTGGTCTTGTTTTGACAGTACTGGTTATTTACTGCGGTGACAATATAAAATACCATACATTTTTCCACGATTCATAGGTGGCTACAATCGGGTATCCTTCTTTTACCCATTCGTCAATACCAGAATTTATGTTATATACATTTTTGTAGCCGACGTCTGCCAGTAGACTGCTTGCCTCAGCACCCCTTTTTCCTACCTTACAATAAACAAGTATTTTTGTACTTTTACCACACGGCAATTCTTTCAACCTTGCAGGAAGTAACTCTTCGTCAGGTAACAGGTCAGGATCCTGTGCCTTTACATTTCTTAGAGGTATCAGTATTGCCCCTTCGATATGCCCCAATTTGTATTCGGCTGGCGTACGAACATCCAGAAGGAATACATCTTCTTCCTCCAGTATTTGTTTTGCATCACTGGCGCTCACATTTGTGTATGTACATACACTTGCTGTTGCCATCCCTGGTACAATCACAAGCAACGCCAGAAGAACTGCAGCAAAATACGATAAATATCGTTTATCCAATAGAACTCCTCCACATCCAGTTCTTTCCACATCAGTTCTTTCCATATTTTAATCTTCAAATTTTAATCTTCAAATTTTAATGTTAAGATTCTCTGGAGAATTTCCTTAAACTCATTAATTATTATTAAAATCCTCATTCAGGCTTGGTATCCATAAGGGACAAAAATTTGCTTCATACAGATATTTTATAAATATTTGTATAAACTAACCTGCCATATTGTATAAATTATTGGTACAAAAAAGCAAAACCCGAATTCTGGACTTTAACAATTAAATAATGTATTTACTTCAGATATATATGGTATTAGGAATAATTGATCCGTATAATAATAGTTTATTGTATATTAGCCGGTTTATTTTCTGTTTTTATGCGTTCCATAGAAATATGCGATGGGAGTGAATTTTAATTCTGAACTGAAGTTCATACGAGCTGCTATGAAAACATACAATCTGCATCAACCCGTCCACCTGAAAACAATTTTCCTTTTGCTAAATTTAATGCACCTGGCAATAAAAAACTGAGCAATAAAAAGGATGAAGAATGAATCTCTATTCGATTGCATGGAAGTAAGAAGTCAATTATCCCCGAGATAAAGAATAAGGGGTTCCTACCTTTTTTATGAAAGAAAGAGGAGTAAAAGGGAAGGGAAAGAGAGTTAAAAAAGAAAACGTTAAAGGCAAAAGAGCCCGAAAGATGATAGGGTAAAAAATTTGGGAAATCTAAAAATGGGAAAGTCCAAAAACGGTGGGGAAAAATGAGTATGGAAACGGCAGGAAAAAAAGGTAAAAACGGAGAGGAAGGGTCTGAAGGAATCCAGGAAGAAGCGGAAAAAAAAGAAATTACTCCACCTCAAAAAGTTACAGAAGGCGTGGATATTCTCCTTGGAGATCCCCAAAAAGCCGTAATCAAACTCTCAATTCCGATAATAGTTGCAATGTCGGTACAAACAATCTACAGCCTGACCGACACTTTCTGGGTTTCATGGCTGGGTGCAGATGCCCTGGCTGCAGTGGGATTTGCTTTCCCTTTTTTTGTGATTCAGATGGCGCTTACCGGTGGGCTTGGAGTAGGGGGAGGAGCTGCAATCTCCCGCAGGATAGGAGCCAGAGACAAAGCCGGCGCGGATAATGTTGCAGTACATACTTTTGTATTAATGCTCGTATTCACTTTAGCCCTTACAGGTATAGGGCTTGCTCTCGTAAGAGACCTGTTCATATACAGCGGAGCAGGAGAAACTACTGCGCTCGGGGTTGCATATGCAAGAGTTATTTTTGCAGGCAGCTTTGTATTCTTTTTTACAAACGTTGCAAACTCCATACTCAGGAGTGAAGGAGACTCAAAGAGAGCTATGAAATCAATGGTCTTCGGGTCTGTCCTGAATATTATTTTTGACCCGATTTTTATATATGTTTTAGACATGGGAGTAGCAGGAGCAGCCCTTGCAACAGTCATTTCTTTCGCCAGCTCAGGGTTTCTTATGTTTTACTGGTTTTTTATCAAAAAGAGCACTTATATTTCCTTTGATTTTCGCTCCTTTAAATTCAACAGGGTAATTGTTAAGGATATTTTCAGGGTAGCCATACCTTCTTCAATAGAACAGGTTGCTCTTGCACTCACCGCCCTGACAATGAATTATATTATTGTAAATGTGAGCAATACTGACGGAGTTGCGGTTTATGCTACAGCCTGGAGGATTACAAGCATTGCAGTTGCGCCCCTGATAGGGATCTCAATTTCTGTAGTTTCAATATCAGGAGCTGCTTTTGGAGAGCAGAACTTTAAAAAAGCAAGGAGAGCACTTATTTATGCAACAAGGACCGGCTTTCTTGTAGAGGCAGCAGTTGCAGTCGCAGTTTATATCTTTGCTCCGGACATTGCTGCCGCTTTTACGCAGGCGGAAAACACTGCCCAGATAGCTCCTGAACTGACAAGGTTGCTCAAAATTATGACCGTATTCTATCCCGCTGTTGCTTTCGGAATGCTTTCAGCCTCCCTTTTCCAGGGTGCAGGGAAAGGTACAAGCGCACTTATTGCTACCCTTCTGAGAAGCTTAATCCTTACACCCATATTTGCCCTCCTCTTTGCCTACACATTCGGCTGGGGGCTGCTCGGGGTCTGGTGGGGGCTTGTTGTGGGAACGGTTATCGGGTCTTTGATTACCTTTGCGTGGGCACAGGTATACCTGAGATGCGTGATAAAAGCCGGGAAAACAGGAAAAGACTGTTAAAATAAACTTCATACATTTTCCGGCGGATTATGAAAGATCACGGCAGATATCGGCAAAAGCACTTGAACATAAAACAAATAACTTGCACATAAAACAAATATTCTCATAAATCATCTGAATGAAGATATCTCATTTTATGTCGCCACGATATATAGTCTCGTACCTTGTTGCCACAGTATTGGTCGATGACCTAACCATAACCAGTGTCCAAATTCATGAGTAGCAGCACTCTGCACATCAATCTTGTTAGGTTCTCCTGAAGTAGACCAAGGCTTATCACTATTGAAATCCACTGTGCAACTTACCATACTGTCTCCAGACCTTACCGGAGGGGTTGTTGCTACTGCCCCATTTACTCCGAGAGATTTAGAATACAGTTTATTATTAGTCACCATCCAAGAAAAGTGGAAATTTGGACCGGCATTACTCCAAGTACTCGCAGCTGCAGTTACAGAACTTGACCAAGAACTCGGAATTGAGGAATCCTTCTGAACGGGGGCTATTCCAACAATAAAAACTTGAAGTTATTTATTAACCATTCCTAAATTACTACCAGAAAATATAGAAAAAATTAAGTCGTGATGAAATTTTGGCAATTTCCAATGGCTTCTTTTATTTTTTCTCATTCTCATTTTTTTCATAATTTCCGTAATTCCAAGCTGTGATTGAATTCATTTTCCACTATAGGGTTTTTCGCAGTAAAAGCACTTGCTTCCTGGCATCCGAGATTGTTTGATCAAGATACTCAATATAATTCAGGAATTGCATAGATATGGAAATACTTGAGGAAGTTTTTTATACTGCTTTATCTAAACAATTACCTGACCCAACTATTTCCAGGAATTTAAAATAAAGAATGACAGAATTTTAAAAACGATAGCTGGAGTCAAACAAACCTATAGGATTTAAACAGCAAAAGAGGTGTGATAATGGCAGTTTTGGTTCGAAAAGACTTAAACGAAATAATTATGCAGAAAACAGGAATAAATGATGAGCAGCTTAAAAAAATGGAGAAATTATTTGAGGGAAATTTAGGGGGCAGCATAGACCAGAATTTCTCAATGCCAATTAATAATGGTACCGGGACATATACTTATTCAAAAACAAGCTGGGGAGTAACTATCGATGGTTATATTGTGATCACGGCACCGGATTACGGCACCTGGCATCTTATCGCAAGAGACGGGGACAAAGTAGTTTTCGATAGAGAAGGGATTACAAGAGGTCAGCAGGCTTCTTTCTGCTACCATACAGGCTTTAAGTTAAATCTTACTGTAACTGCAATATGGAGTGAAAAGAAAGATACGACTCTTAACGGGCTTATACACGCAAAATATTAACCAATAAAGCAATAATTCCGGATATTCTTGTTTCCGAATTCCATTTTTATGGAAGGCCGACAGAAAGTCCGGCAGGATTGGATTTTGTAATAGAGATGCCTTGAAAAAGTGATTCTGAAAAAGTGATAAAAAATAAAGAAAATATTTTTAATCTAAATAATAATTAAATTCAGCGAATTACTTTTTACTATTTATGGCAGGTTTAACTTAGACCTGTTTCTTTAACCTGATTTTCTTTTAACTTAATTTTTTTAACCTGACTTCTTTTAATTCGGATTTGTGAGGTCTCAATATGTCTCAATATATTTAAATTATCATTATTATTATGATTATTATTATAATTATTATTATAATTATGTAAGTAAATAAATAAATAAATAAATAAATAAATAAATAAATAAATTTTAATTGCTGATAGACAATTGAAGATTCTGCTTTCGAATGGATTTAAATTGGAGATAAATTTTAATAAAGATTTAGCCTGCAACAATTAATTCTAACAATTGATTCCAACGATTAATCCCAACGATTAATCCCAACGATTAATTCCAACGATTAATTCCAACAATTAATTCAGTATTGTTTTTCAGAACTCCTGTTTCCAAGATCATATGGTATTTAAATGCATTTAAATATAAAAGCCCTTAAATGCAGAGACATGATCCCTGGGATCGGGTGTCATTTTCTGGTGGTTTTAGGTATCTCTGACGGTCCGGATAATAGATCCTAAAATGAACTTTTTCATGCTCTCCATCAGGGCTTTTGATTAAACTACCAAACAATCAGGATCAAGGTTGATGGAACATGAGAATTTCAAAGATTTATATTCGACTTGTCCTTTCACTCTCTCTGATCTTTCTGTTCCTGAGCTTTTCGGTTTACTCTCAGCAGGAAGATCAGGTAAGGGAACAGGATAGAGAAAGAAATTGTACTCAACCCCTGTTACAGCCGGAGATTTCGGCTCAAAAGAATAACACCGCATTAAAGGTTAGGGAAGCTGTGAGTCTTATAGAGGAGAGGGGGGAAGAAATTTTTCCGGAGTTCCGGGAAAAAGGCAGTAAATGGTTTTATGACGATTCCTATATTTTTGTCTGGAACACTAACGGAACCAGGGTTGTCTACCCGCCTGATCCTGAAGGAGAAGGGCAGGATGTAAGCAATCTCACGGATTTCAATGGCAAGCCTATAGGAAAGCTATTTGTCGAAACCGCTCTCAGCAAAGAGGGGGAAGGCTGGATAGCTTACGAATGGTCAAAACCCAATGAAACAGAGCCCTCTACTAAGTACGGTTTCATAAAAAGAGCAAACTTCGGAGAGGAAACATATCTTGTGGGCTCGGGCTTTTATGTTGAGGATCATCTTTTCATAAGAGATACGGGAAATTGCGAATTTATCAATGCAACGGGTATTTCCTTATGTGAGTTTATGCATCCGGGTAGAATGGAAAAAGATCCCGGAATTAACTACAGCATTGCATATGCAGTCATGGGTCCGGGAGAGAAGAATCTCAAGCACAGACTTTCAAATCCGGAAGCATATTACATTCTCGAAGGGACCGGAACGATTTACATTGACGATATTCCCATTTCTCTCCATAAAGGGAAACTTGTACTCGTCCCGGCAAATGAAATTCAATACATAGAAAATACAGGAAATACTTCCCTTCTTCTCCTCATAATTAACCAGCCAGCGTGGAAGGCCGAAAATGAAGAAATTATGGAGTAAGAAGAAAAATAACAGGATAATAAGAGAATTGTAAAGTAATAAGAATAGTGAGATAAGAGAATAGTGAGATAATGAGATAAGAGAATAGTGAGAATAGTGAGATAATAATGAGACAATAATAATGAGATAATAATGAGATAATAAAATTGAGCAAAATCAAGAAGGAAAGTCTGGAAATATTATTGATCAAGAAAGACGGACTTTACCTGCATCTGAATATAAAATCATAAAATATAAATAAAACATAATCCATTTTAGTTTGGAATCAAACAGTAAGAAAAGTGCATAGTAAGATTACAGACAGTCAGATTCGGATGATAAAATTAAAAGATCAAAACCAGTCGAACCCAAAAAATCGATAAAACCCGCCAGAAACCAGTTGGAAGAGTTAAATCAAGAGTATCTCGCGAACAGACCTACCTAACCAGAAAAGTCTTGAATTCTAATGGATCAAAAACCTCTCAAAAAGGTCTATTAGATAAAACGCCTCTTAAAGACTTCTGGTAACTACTATCCCTGGCTTTTATCATCCGGATCGGGACTGAAAAAAAGTAGCTGTATTGTGATGTCGATGAAAGAAGAGAAAATAAAAGAAACAGTAAAACTTCAGTTTGAGGTAATTCATCTCTATCATAAGAACTTTTCCAAACTATTCCACCAGACTGGCAACAGCCCTTATAATCTGAATAAAAATCAGAACAAGGCTATCCTGATTATAGGTGGGGTAGGTGAAATTATGCTCACCATTCTTGGAAAATGCCTGGACCTCCAGAAAGGGAGCCTGACTACTATGATTGATGCCCTGGAAAGAGAGGGGCTTGTCTTAAGAAAAGGAGACCCCGGAGACAGGAGGAAGGTCCTTATCTCACTTACGGAANNGTCTGAAATGTATACGGAGCTCATAGGCAAACTTAAGAAATTGGGATTTACCGAAAACGAGGCTAAAATCTATGTAGGGCTCCTGAACCTGGGCGAGGCAACGGCAAGGGAAATCCATGAATTTACATGTGTCCCCAGGCCGAAGATTTATGCTACACTGGAAAGAATGTCAAAAAAGAATTATATCGAAGTCATAGAAGGAACCCCGGCGTATTTTAGAAGCGTTAACCCGGAACAGCTGACCGAAAGATTGAGAGACGAATTTCTTTTTTCCCTGAATGAAACATTGAAAGAGCTTAATTCTGCAAGCTACGGGATAAAAAACAGGTGCTGCTGATTCCGGGTCTTCATTCCCTGCCTCAGAAATGGATTTAGATCTGAAAAGGGAAAGGACATGCTGAGAGGAAGGCAATTAAATGGAATTCAGAACAGCTGACGATTCAATCCCCTTCAATCCTGAAGAAAGACCGGATACAAAAGGAGTAAAGATCCTTGAAGGAGATCCTAAAAAAGCAATTATCAAACTTGCAGTCCCAATGATTGTTGCGATGTCAGTCCAGACAATTTACCAGCTTGTAGACACCTTCTGGGTCTCAGGGCTAGGGGCTGACGCACTTGCTGCAATGGGTTTCGTATTTCCTTTTTATTTCATAAGCATGGCTTTATCCAATGGGCTCGGCATAGGCGGTGGAGCAGCCATTTCCCGGAAAATCGGAGCGCGGGATAAAATAGGGGCGGACAATGTAGCAGTACACACAATTATAATGATGTTGCTACTCGTCCTGGTATTTACCATACCCTCTTACCTTTTTGCTCCCCAGATCTTCTCTCTTGCAGGGGCAGGGAAAACTACAGTCCTCGCAGTAGCTTATGCGAGGGTAATATTTCTCGGCAGCATAGTTATCTTTTTTACTAATGTAGCAAACTCTATCCTCAGGGCCGAAGGGGATTCGAAACGAGCAATGCACGCAATGGTCCTCGGAGCAGTCTTGAATATTGTCCTTGACCCCATTTTCATATATACCTTCAAAATGGGAATTGCAGGCGCAGCATGGGCAACCCTCCTGTCCCTTGCAGTCTCTTCGGTTATGATGTTCAACTGGCTCTTTTTCAAAAAAGATACTTTTGTTTCCTTCGATTTCAAAGACTTCAGTTTTGAGAAAGGTATCGTAAATGACATATTCAGGATAACAATCCCTGCATCCGCCCAGCAGCTTTCGATGTCTCTATCCATGCTGGTTCTCAATCTCATTATCGTGAACGTGAGCAATACCGATGGAGTTGCGGTTTACTCAACTGGCTGGAAGGTTGCAACTATTGCAATTGCGCCCCTTATAGGGATAGCAACAGCTGTTGTTTCTGTTTCAGGAGCCGCTTTCGGGGCAAAAGATTTTGAAAAAGCAAAAACAGCCCATACATATTCTGTAAAACTTGGCCTTCTCATAGAAGGTGGAGTTGCTGCATTCACCTTTATTTTTGCCCCTCAAATTGCAGCTGTTTTCACACAGACAGAAGGAGCCGCTCACATAGCGCCTGACCTTATCCATTTCCTGCGCGTTATCTGCATCTTTTATCCTTCGGTTTCTCTCGGGATGCTCTCGACTTCTTTCTTCCAGGGAGCTGGAAAAGGCGTGAGCGCGCTTACTGCAAACCTCCTGAGAACCATAGTGTTTACTCCACTCTTTGCGGCTTTTTTCGCCTTTAACCTGAATATGGGTCAGGTAGGCGCGTGGTGGGGAATTGTAGCGGGAAATGCAATAGGAGCAGGAATAACATTTATCTGGGCAAGGCTTTACCT